>NZ_CAKKMM010000053.1:0-17101 GCF_918698205.1 Microbacterium sp. Bi128
ACACCATCGCGGGGAGCCGAAGGCCCGGTCGGGATGTCTCTCGTGGAGGACCCCCTGGGGTGGACGTCGGCGAGGACGCGAACCGTGACCGTCCCCGACGGGGAGGTCATCGAGATCGACGGCCCCGACGCGTGGGCGTCGCTGTGCCATCGGCATCCACTCGTCGTCACCGCCTCCCGGCGCAACGTGTGGCGTTGGACCACGGGTCGCGAGGGGGTCTGGGTGCAGCCCGACTGGTCGGCGCTCGCGAAAGAGGCCGTGGGCGTCCACCTCACCATCGCGGGGTATCTGGCCACGGCCGGCCGCGTGGTCGAGCTCGGCGGCCTCGGGGCGAGCGTCCTGGCGGGGTGGGGCCCGGACGAGACGTTCTGGTTCGGCGAGGTGACACCCCGCGGGGAGGCGGAGGAATGGACGCGTGAGGACTCTGCCGGCCCGGGCGCCTGGCGTCGTGCGTGAGTCGTCCTCGGGTTCCCGCTTCCCGGGGGTGGGGCGATAGTCTCGGTGGTGGCAGCGTCGCCGACTCGATCATCCCCAATAGCGAGGTTCACAGCATGAAGATCGGCATCCTGACCAGCGGCGGAGACTGCCCCGGGCTGAACGCCGTCATCCGTGGCGTCGTGCTCAAGGGCACGACCAACTACGACATCGAGTTCGTCGGCATCCGCGACGGATGGCGCGGAGTCGTCGACGGCGACTTCTTCCCGTTGACCCGTCACGAGGTGAAGGGGCTGTCCAAGGTCGGCGGCACGATCCTCGGCACCAGCCGCACCAACCCCTATGAGGGGGTCCGCGGTGGTGCCGAGAACATCTCGAAGACGCTGTACGGGCACCGCATCGACGGCATCCTGGCCATCGGCGGCGAGGGTACGCTCGCCGCGGCCGACCGCCTGTCCAAGGACGGCATCAACGTCCTGGGCGTGCCCAAGACGATCGACAACGACCTGCGCGCCACCGACTACTCCTTCGGCTTCGACACCGCCGTGAACATCGCCACGGATGCCATGGACCGCCTGCGCACCACCGGCGACTCCCACCAGCGCTGCATGGTCGCCGAAGTCATGGGCCGCCACGTCGGGTGGATCGCGCTGCACGCCGGCATCGCCGCCGGTGCGCACGTCATCTGCATCCCCGAGGTGCCGATGTCGATCGACGAGATCGTCGAGCAGGTCACGCGCGCCCACGACCGCGGCCGCGCGCCCCTGGTCGTCGTGTCCGAGGGCTTCAAGCTCAAGGGCATGGACGAGGCCTTCAGCGACAAGGGGCTGGATGCCTTCAACCGCCCCCGCCTCGGCGGCATCGGCGAGCTGCTGGCTCCCGAGATCGAGCGCCTGACCGGCATTGAGACGCGGGCCACGGTGCTCGGTCACATCCAGCGCGGCGGTTCGCCGTCGGCCTTCGACCGCGTGCTCGCGACTCGTCTGGGGCTGCACGCCGCCGACGCGCTGAACGACGGTGCGTGGGGCCAGATGGTGGCGATGAGCGGCACCGACATCGTGCGCGTTCCCTTCGCCGACGCCCTCGGCGAGCTGAACTCCGTGCCCCTCTACCGCTACGAAGAGGCCGCCGCCCTGTTCGGCTGAGCCCCGGCTCTCGCGCCCCGTCCCGCCGCCGCGGGGCGGGGCGCTGTGTTGCGCGGGGCGCGGGCGCGCTTCCGGAACAGGCTGTGCGACGGGGACAGGGCGATCACGCCGAGATCGGCCTGTTTCGGGTGCATCGCCTGTATCGGGTACGGGGCCGCACGTGAAGCGGACCGCACACGACCCGGCCTCGCGCCGCCGGGCACGACGTCGGCTCCTCAGCGCGGGAGGTGGCGGCCCTGGGCCATCGCGGTGCGGATGGTGTCCACCACGAACGCGGGGTCGAACAGCACCTGCGCGTAGTCGAACCGCAGCACGGTGTAGCCGCGCAGGATCAACCGCGCGTCCTGCCGGAGATCGCGCCGCCGATCGGCCGCGGCGCGGTGGAACGCGAAGCCGTCGAGCTGCACGACGAGGCACTCGCCGATGAGCGCGTCGACGGGGTGGCCGTCGATCCAGACCTGCTGGCGGATCCGCACCCCGATCCCGGCCAGCAAGTCCCGGAAGTGCGTCTCGAGCCCGGAGTCCGACAGGTGCCCGGCCACCGCGGCGAGCTCGTTCGCTCGCGTCGAGGCCCATCGCACCGACGCCAGGGTGCCGGCATCCACCGCGCCCGTCCGCAGCGCCGACTCCCACACCGCCAGCGCGTCGGCGCGGGGCAGGCACCGTGCGACGTGGAACAGCACGTTGATCACCGGTTCATCGGGATCGGTGCGGGACACCGGCACCGGGGGAGTAGCCCGATGCAGGTGCAGTCCTGTGCGGTCGAGGCGCGACGCCGTGGACGGCACCCACACATGGGCTCGATCAGAGTCGGGCGTCCACAGCCCGCGATCTCGGGCCGCGCTCACGCACGTGAGGCGCCCACTGACGGATGCCGCGGAACGCCGCCCCGCCGGACATTCCGGTGTGAGAATCCACGAGCGTCGGACGCGGTCGACCTCGCCCGCGTCGACGGCCGCGGCGATCGTGCGCGCCCCGTGCCCAGCGGCACGGGCGACAGAGGTGTGGGCGACGCCGCCGCGTCGCGACAGCCACTCGAGCAGCCCGGGAGTCATCGCACCAGCGTTACTCGTCGGGCTGCAGCTCTCCCGCCGGATCGGCCCGAATGTGGAGAAGTCGGACACCTCTGCGCCTGTGGAGGACGGGTCGCCGGGGTGCCGGCATCCACCTGGTCGTCACGAGAACAGGGGATGCCACGAGAACAGGCCCATTCTGCGCGAATGGGCCTGTTCTCGGCGCTCAGCCTGTTCCGGTAACAGCGCGGCCCCGCAGGCCCGCACCCGGACCCGCGCAGCCGCACCGACCCCGCTTACTCCGCGAGCCCCAGCACGTCCAGGAGCCACGCGAGCTCGAACGCGCGCTCGCGCCAGGCGTTGTAGCGGCCGCTGACGCCGCCGTGGCCGGCGACCATCTCGCACTTCAGCAGTGCGTCGGCGCCGACCTCGCGCAAGCGTTGCACCCACTTCGCCGGCTCGACGTACAGCACGCGCGTGTCGTTGAGCGAGGTCACGGCGAGGATGCGGGGGTAGGCGACGCCCTCGCGCACGTTCTCGTACGGCGAGTACGACTTCATGTACGCGTACACGTCGGCGTCGTGCAGCGGGTCACCCCACTCGTCCCACTCGATGACCGTGAGGGGCAGCGAAGGGTCGAGGATCGTCGTGAGGGCGTCCACGAACGGGACGTCGGCGAGGATCCCGGCGAACAGCTCGGGGGCGAGGTTGGCCACGGCGCCCATGAGCAGGCCTCCGGCGCTGCCACCCTCGGCGACGAGCCGCTCGGGCGTGGTGTATCCGGATGCCACGAGGTGACGGGCCACCGCGACGAAGTCGGTGAAGGTGTTGCGCTTGGACCGCAGCTTGCCGTCCTCGTACCACTGCCGGCCCATCTCGCCGCCGCCGCGCACGTGCGCCACCGCGAAGAGGACGCCGCGGTCCAACAGCGACAGGCGCGGCACCGAGAAGCCGGGCTCGATGGAGTGCTCGTACGAGCCGTAGCCGTACAGGTGCACGGGCCGGGCCGAGGCCCCGGGTTCGCCGAACGAGCGCTTCCACACGAGCGAGATCGGCACGCGGGTGCCGTCGTCGGCGGTCGCCCACGCGCGGGCCTGGCCGTAGTCGTCGGGGTCGAATCCGCCGAGCACCGGCTGGCGCTTGCGCAGCAGCAGCTCGCCCGTGTCGACGACGTAGTCGTAGACGGTGCCCGGTGTCACGAACGACCCGTAGCCGACGCGCAGCACGGGCGGCGCCCACTCGGGGTTGCCGCCGGTGCCGACGCTGTACAGCGGCTCGTCGAAGGCGATCTCGGTCACGGCGCCGTCGGTGTACGACAGCATGCCCAGGCGCGGGAGGCCGTCGCGCCGGTAGGCCACGACTCCCCAATCGCGGAAGGTGTCGACGCCGAGCAGCCGCTCGCCGGAGCGGTGCGGGATCACCGTCTCGCGGGGCCCTTCGGGGTCGGATGCCGAGACCCGGACGAGCTCGAAGTCGAGAGCGTCGTCGTTGTGGAGGATGTACAGCACGTCCTCGCCGTCGACCACCGCGTGATCGAGGGAGTACTCCACGCCCTCGCGGCGCGGCCACACGACGCGCGCGTCGCCGCGCAGGTCGTCGGCGTCGACTAGGCGCTCCTCGGACGTGATCGAGGAGCCCACGCCGATCACGAGATACCGATCGCTGCGCGTGAAGTCGGCGCCGACCCAATAGCGCTCGTCGGGCTCGTGGAACAGCTTCTCGTCGGCATCCACGGGCGTGCCGATCTCGTGCAGCCACACGGTGTCGGGGCGCCACGCGTCGTCGACGGTGGTGTACACGATGAAGCGTCCGTCGGGCGAGAACGTCGCGCCCGAGAACGTGCCGGGGATCTCGTCCGCGAGCGTCTCGCCGGTCACGAGGTCGCGGACGCGCACCGTGTAGCGCTCGTCGCCGGCGACGTCGATGCCGTAGAGCATGCGCGTGCCGTCGTTCGAGACCTCGAAGCTGCCGAGTGAGAAGAAGTCGGTGCCCTCGGCCTCGACGTTGCCGTCGAAGAGCACCTGCTCGCCGGGCACCGGCTGGTCGGGGGAGAGGACGGGAGGAGTCCAGTCGTCGGGCGAGGCCAGCGGCGCCCGGCACTGGATGCCGTACTGCGCGCCCGCCACCGTGCGGCCGTAGTACCACCACTCGCCGCGCCGCGCGGGAACCGAGAGATCCGTCTCGAGCGTGCGGCCCTTGATCTCGCCGAAGATCTCGTCGCGGAGGGATGCCAGGTGCCCGGTGCGCGCGTCGGTGTAGGCGTTCTCGGCCTCGAGGTGGGCGACGACTTTGGCGTCGTCCTTCGCGCGGAACCACTCGTACGGATCGTCGAAGGTGTCGCCGTGGTGCGTGCGCGCCGTGGAGCGGCGGGCGGCGACGGGAGGGACGGGGCGGTCGTCGGTGTCGGTCACCTCTCCACGCTAGTCCGGTCCCGCCGTGCGCCGCCTGCACGGCGGTCCTCCGTTTGACCGAGGGGAACGCCGGTGAAATGATGTCGTCGGCCCGGTGAACGTGGGCCGAACGTCAGGTGAACTCTTCGTTCTCCGCGCCGATCCCGTCGGCATCCCTCCTTCCCCCTCACGGAAAGCGATCGGTGGAGAGCGCAGCCCTCGTCATCGTGCTGGTCATCGGCCTGGCACTGTTCTTCGATTTCACCAACGGCTTCCACGACACCGCGAACGCGATGGCGACGCCCATCGCGACGGGCGCCCTGAAGCCCAAGGTCGCGGTGCTCCTGGCGGCCTCGCTCAACCTGGTCGGAGCGTTCCTGTCGACGGAGGTCGCCAAGACGATCTCGGGCGGCATGATCCGCGAGGACCAGTTGAGCCCCGACATCTTCCCGCCGATCATCTTCGCGGGCCTGATCGGCGCGATCACGTGGAACATGCTCACGTGGCTGCTGGGGCTCCCCTCCAGCTCGTCGCACGCGCTCTTCGGCGGTCTCATCGGCGCCACGCTCGTGGGCGTCGGCGCCTCGGCGATCGACACGGGGGTCGTGCTGAGCAAGGTGATTCTCCCCGCCCTGATCGCCCCGCTGACCGCCGGCGTCATCGCCTTCGCGGTGACCAAGATCGCGTACGGCATCACGCGGCGGTACGACATGAAGGCCGACGGTCGCGACGGTTTCCGCTGGGGGCAGATCTTCACGTCGTCCCTGGTCGCGCTCGCCCACGGCACGAACGACGCACAGAAGACCATGGGCGTCATCACGCTCGCCCTCATCACCGTCGGCTGGCAGTCCACCTCCGAGCCGGACCCGCAGCTGTGGGTCATCTTCGCGTGCGCGATCACGATCGCCCTCGGCACGTACATGGGCGGCTGGCGCATCATCCGCACGCTCGGCAAGGGCCTCACCGACGTCAAGCCCGCGCAGGGGTTCTCGGCCGAGACCTCCACGGCCGCGACGATCCTGGCATCCAGCGCTCTGGGCTTCGCCCTCTCGACGACGCAGGTGGCCTCGGGCTCGGTCATCGGGTCGGGGCTCGGCCGTCGCGGGTCGACCGTGCGCTGGAACACCGTCGGCCGCATCATGATCGGCTGGGTGCTCACGCTCCCCGCCGCCGGCGCCGTGGGGGCTGCAGCGGCCCTCGTCGTGGTGTGGCTCGGCGGATGGGGCGTCGCCGTGGACGCCGTCATCGCCCTCGCGATCATCCTGGGCCTGTTCCTGCGGTCGCGGCAGGACGCCGTCACCTCCGCAAACGCGATGAGCGAGGTCGCCGATTCCGGCGCGGCGGTGAAGGTTCCACGCACGCCCGGTCCGACCCGCCGCCAGCGCCGCCTCGAGCGCACCGCCGCAGGGAAGGACCGCTCGTGACCATCGACTGGGAGGCGTTCCTCCACGTGTTCCTCGCGGCCCTGCTCGGCGCCGCGATCGTCGTGACGTTCTACGCGCTGGGTCTGCGGCTGCTCGTGCGCGGCGGACGGCCGCCGCTCGTCGCGCCGGCGGAGTTCACGGATGCCATCACCGTGATCTCCGACAAGCAGAAGCGCCGCGCCGCGAAGGCCGTCGCGAAGGCGGCCGCGCGCAACCCGCTCAGCGTGGGGCAGAAGAGGCTCGCACTCGTCGGGGCGTACGTGTGCTTCGCCGTGTGTGCGGCGGCGGTGCTCGGCGCGCTCCTGCTGATCCTGCTCCGCCACTGACGTCCTCCGTGTCGGCACCCCCTCTTAGGCTGGGGGCATGGCATCGGTGCAGTTCGGTCAGCACGCGCCCGCACGGCGCGTGATCCTCCACCTCAGCGACACTCATCTGCTCGCGGGCGATCGACTGCTCGGCGGCCGGTACGACGCCGCCGCGCAGTTGCGCCGCACGCTCGAGGCGGCCGAGGCGACGGGGGTGCGCCCGGATGCCGTGGTGTTCACCGGCGACCTGACCGACCTCGGCGAGCCCGAGGCGTACCGCGCGCTCCGCGCCGCCGTCGAGCCGTGGGCGGAGCGCCTGGGCGCACCCGTGGTGTGGGTCGCGGGCAACCACGACGAGCGGCCGGCGCTGCACGCCGAGCTGCTCGACGGCGAGCCGACCGAGGAGCCGGTGACCGGGGTGTGGGACCTCGGTGGGCTGCGGCTGATCGCCCTGGACTCCACGGTGCCCGGCTGGCACCACGGCGACCTCGATGCCCGTCAGCTCGAGTGGCTGCGCGCCGAGCTGGCCGAACCGGCGCCGCTGGGCACGATCCTCGCGCTGCACCACCCGCCGCTTCCCACGCACATCCCGTTCTTCGACATCCTCGAGCTGCGCGATCAGCCCGGTCTGGCCGCCGCGATCGCGGGCAGCGACGTCCGGGCGATCCTGGCCGGGCATCTGCATTACTCCACCTCGGGGACGTTCGCCGGGGTCCCGGTGAGCGTCGCCGCCGCCTCCTGCTACACGATGGATCTCGCGCGCCCCGCCGACGAGGTCAACGGCATGGATGCCGGCCGCTCGTTCCACCTCGTGCACGTCTGGGACGACACGATCACGCACGCCGTGGTGCCGGTGGTCGACGCCGAGCCGGCGGGGTATTTCACGCCCGAGTGGGTCGCGCGCATGGCCGCGCTGTCGCCCGAGGAGCGTCTCGAGGCCTTCTCGCGCAAGCGGTGAGCCGCTGTACGCGGGGGAGTGCGTGAGTCCCGCGACCTGCCGTGGTGGCCAACGACGACTCCGGACGCGGTCGTTAGGCTCGTGGCATCCCTGACCGCCGTGACGACCCACGAGGACATCCCCCATGGCTTTGGACGCAATGACGCGCACCCGCATCGAGACCGATTCACTCGGCTCGCTCGAGATCCCCGCCGATGCCTATTGGGGCATCCACACCGCGCGGGCGCTGGAGAACTTCCCGATCGCCAAGCGACCGATCTCGGTCTACCCCGATCTCGTGCGAGCCCTCGCGATGGTCAAGCAGGCCTCCGCACGCGCGAACCGGCAGATCGGCGTGCTCGACCCGGCCAAGGCCGAGCTGATCGACCGTGCCGCCCAGCGGGTGATCGACGGGGAGTTCCACGAAGAGTTCACCGTCGGCGTGATCCAGGGCGGCGCCGGCACGTCGACCAACATGAACGCGAACGAGGTCATTACCAACATCGCCCTCGAGATGGCGGGCCGGGAGAAGGGCGACTACGCCTTCCTTTCACCGATCGACGACACCAACCGCAGTCAGTCGACCAACGACGTCTACCCGACCGCCGTCAAGATCGGCCTGTCCCTCACGCTGCAGAGCCTGCTCGAGGAGCTCGGACTGTTGCGGCAGTCGTTCCTGGCCAAGGCCGAGGAGTTCCACGACGTTCTGAAGGTGGGGCGCACTCAGCTGCAGGATGCCGTGCCCATGACGCTCGGCCAGGAGTTCCACGGCTTCGCGACGACGCTCGGCGAGGACTACAACCGCCTCACCGAGAACGCCTACCTCATGTTCGAGATCAACATGGGGGCTACCGCCATCGGCACCGGGATCACCGCGCATCCCGAGTACGGCCCGTCGGTGCTGCGGCACCTCCGTGAGATCACCGGTCTCGACCTCGAGACGGCCACCGACCTGGTGGAGTCCACGAGCGACACCGGCGCGTTCATGTCGTTCTCGTCGTCGCTCAAGCGCAACGCGATCAAGCTGTCGAAGATCTGCAACGACCTCCGGCTGCTGTCCAGTGGCCCGCAGGCGGGCCTTGGCGAGATCAATCTGCCGGCGCGCCAAGCGGGCTCGAGCATCATGCCCGGCAAGGTCAACCCGGTGATCCCCGAAGTGGTGAATCAGGTCGCGTTCTCGGTCGTCGGCGCCGACATGAGCGTCACGATGGCCGTCGAGGGCGGCCAGCTGCAGCTCAACGCGTTCGAGCCCGTGATCGCGCACTCGATCTTCCAGTCGATCACCTGGATGCGTCAGGCGATGTGGACGCTGCGGGTCAACTGCGTCGACGGCATCACGGCCAACCGTGAGCGCCTGGGCGCGATGGTCGGTTCGTCCGTGGGCGTCGTGACGGCCCTGACGCCGTTCATCGGGTACGCCGCCGCCGCGGCTCTGGCCAAGACCGCCCTGCTGACCCACCGCAACGTCGCCGATCTCGTCGTCGAGGCCGGGCTCATGTCCCGCGACGAGGTCATGAAGCAGATCTCGCCCGCGCGGCTGTCGGGTCTGCAGGCCATCACCGAGGCGATCCCGGTGATCCGCGCGGCGGACAGCGTCGTCGAGGAGTAAGCCTCGATCCGCGAGACTGCACCGGCCTGACGAAACCCCCGCGACCTGCGGGGGAATTGTCAGTCGGGTGCAGTCTCGGCGCTCAGGCGAGCCCGCGGCGCGTCAGTCCAGGATGCGGCAGTGGGTCGTGAGCTCGCCGATGCCGTCGATGCCGACGGTCACGGTCGAGCGGTCGCGCAGGAAGATCTGCGGGTCGCGCGAGTATCCGGCGCCGCCGGGGCTCCCCGTGGAGATCAGGGTTCCGGGCAGCAGCGTCGCGGATTCGGACAGCTTGTGCACGAGCGTCGCCACCGACCGCACCATCTGTCCCGTCGTGGCATCCTGCACCGTATGCCCGTCGACGACCGTCCAGATGTGCAGATCCTGCGGGTCGGGGATCTCGTCGGCGGTGACGACGAAAGGCCCCGTCGGGGTGAAGCCGTCGAACGACTTGCAGCGCGACCACTGCGCTTCCGAGAACTGGATGTTGCGCGCGGTGATGTCGTTGACCACCGTGTAGCCCCACACGTGGTCGAGGGCGTCGGACTCGGCGATGTCGCGACCCGGGCGTCCGATGATGACGCCGAGCTCGGCCTCGTAGTCGACCGCTTCGCTGAGGGAGCGGGGCCACGAGGTGGTCTCGTGGTGCGCGGTGAGGGAGTTCGGCCACAGCACGAACACCGTGGGACCGGCATCCGTCTTCAAGCCCAGCTCGCCCGAGTGCGCCGCGTAGTTCAGCCCGACCGCGAGGATCGTGGGGGGAGCAAGCACCGCCGAGGCGAACCGGACGCCCTCGAGAGGATGCCGCGGCGCGGTGTCCGCGGCCCCGCGCACGCGGTCCAGGAGCGCCTCGCCGCCGGCGATGAGCTGCTCGAGGGTCGCGGGGGCACCCGGGAAGAGCTCATCGACGAACGCATACTCCTCGCCGTGGACGCTGACGAGGCGAGGGGCATCCGCCGCCTCCGGGGATCGGACGTGGGCGAAACGCATGCCCCCACGCTACCGGGCCGCCCGACGCGAGGTGCCCGGCGCCGATGCGGTGCGCAACGCACGCAACGCGGCCCCTCGCGAGAGCGCCCCTAGGCTGTGCGCATGAGCTACCCGTCGCCCTTGTGGCAGCCGGGCCCGGGCGAGCCCGCGCCGATCACCGATGCCCCCCGTTCGAGTGCGCCGGTGGCCGCTGCGCTCCCCGCGCGGGCCCGCCGCAGCGGAGTGATCCTGTGGGTCGCCGCCGCGTTGCTCGTGCCGGTGCTGGCTCTCCTCGTGCTGTACTTCGTGCGTTTCCTCGGGGCGGCGGCGTCGCTCGTCGGCGTCCTGCTGGCGGTCGTGCCGTTCGTGATCGTGTGGTTCGCGGTCCGTCTGATCGATCGATGGGAGCCGGAGCCCCGCCGGCTGCTCGTCTTCGCCGTCGCGTGGGGAGCGATCGCGTCGGTGGCCATCGCCCTCGGGGTCGACGCGGTGCTCGCGTTCCTCGTCGGCGGCCTCGGCGACACCTTCGGGTCCGTGGTCCAGGCGCCGATCGTCGAGGAGGTCGCCAAGGGGCTCGGCCTGCTGCTGCTCTACGCGGGCGCTCGTCGCTCGTTCGATGGCCCCGTGGACGGAATCGTCTACGGGGCGCTCATCGGCGCGGGCTTCGCCTTCACCGAGAACGTGCAGTACTTCGCGGTGAGCTTCATCGAGGGCGGGGCGGTGCAGGTGGGCGGTGTGTTCTTCCTGCGGGCGGTGCTCTCGCCGTTCGCGCACGTGATGTTCACGAGCCTCACCGGCTTCGCGTTGGGCCTCGCCGCCCGTCGCGCGCTGCGGACGGGTCCGGCCCTGCGCTACGCCGTGCCGGGCCTCGTCGGAGCGATCGTGCTGCACGCGCTGTGGAACGGCTCCGCGACGTTCTTCAACTTCTTCGAGCTGTACGCCACTCTCCAGGTGCCGCTGTTCGTGCTGTTCATCCTCGGCATCCTCGCCCTCCGCCGGGAGGAGGCGCGGCTCACGCGCGCACGGCTGGGGGAGTACGCCGCCGCCGGCTGGTTCACCGCTCACGAGGTCGACATGCTCGCCACCGGCCCCGGGCGTCGATCGGCGGTGGCGTGGGCGCGGTCGCTGCCCGGCGACCGCTCGGCCCAGATGCGGACGTTCATCCGGGATGCCACCGCGCTCGCCGCGGCGCGCCAGCGCGCGTTGTCGGGGCGTGATGCGACCGCGGCGACGCAGGAGCGCGCGCTGTTGCAGCAGACGACCGCGGCCCGCGCAGCGCTCCTGGCGCCCTGAATCGGGAACGCCCGGAGGGGGTCTTGACAGCGTCGCGGAGGCGGAGCACCATCGTTATAGACCAACTCAGCGCTCGGGAGACACGCAGGCATCGCCGCGGCACCGGGCGCTGAGTCTTTGTCCGGGGGCCGTCATCCGCGCCGCGGTCGTGCTTGGATGGAGGCATGACTGATCGCACCAAGCCGGAGTTTGACGCTCCCAGCGGCCCCGCCCCCTCCGACCTCGTCATCCGCGACATCATCGTCGGCGACGGCGACGAGGCCAAGCCCGGCGACACCGTCACCGTGCACTACGCCGGTGTCGAGTACGAGTCGGGCGAGGAGTTCGACTCGTCGTGGGGACGCGGCGAGAGCATCCAGTTCCCCCTGCGCGGCCTCATCCAGGGCTGGCAGGACGGCATCCCGGGCATGAAGGTCGGCGGACGCCGCGAGCTCGTGATCCCGCCGCACCTGGCGTACGGCCCCGCCGGCGGGCACTTCCTCGGCGGCAAGACCCTCATCTTCATCATCGACCTGATCAAGGTCGGCTGACCGGCGTTTCACCGGTTGTTCACGAACCCGAGGGGGCCGCGGCCTCTTCGGGTTCGTCATTTTCCGCGAACGTGGAATACATTCGGATGAATGAGAGTTGGGCATCGGCAGGACGCCGAACCGGCTCCCCAGACCTCAAGGAGTGACATGACCGACACGACCACGCTCGAGATCCCCGGCTACAAGGCGGGCACCTGGGTGCTCGACCCCTCGCACAGCGAGGTGACCTTCACCGTTCGCCACATGATGATCTCCAAGGTCCGCGGCACCTTCGGCATGAAGAGCGCCACCCTCGTCGCCCCGGAGAACCCGCTCGAGGCCACCGTCGAGGCGTCCGTGGACGTCACCTCGGTCGACACCAAGGACGAGGGCCGCGACCAGCACCTCCGCTCCGCCGAGTTCTTCGACATCGAGACGTACCCGACGATGGACTTCCGCTCGACCGGAACGCGCGTCGAGAACGGCGACTTCCTCGTCGACGGCGAGCTCACCATCCGCGGCGTCAGCAAGCCCGCGACCTTCGCGATCGACTTCGGCGGCTTCGGCACCGACCCGTGGGGCAACTACAAGGCCGGCGCGACCGCCAAGACGGTCATCAACCGCGAGGAGTACGGCCTCACCTGGAACGCCGCGCTCGAGACCGGCGGTGTGCTCGTCGGCAAGGACGTCACCATCGAGCTCGACCTGCAGTTCGCGCTCCAGGCCTGATCGCCTGACTCTTGAAGACCCCGGATGCCACGGCATCCGGGGTCTTCGTCGTCGACCGGCCGCTCAGGGGCGGACGGTGCGGCGCAGTCGAATCCGTTCCTGCACCAGAAGGATGCCGAGGAACACGATCACCGCACCGGCCGGCTCGTTCCACGTGAGGCGCTCACCGAGCACGAGGATGCCGAGCGCGACGCCGACGACGGGCGTGATGTACGTCACCGTCGAGGCGCGGGTCGGGCCCCACGCGCGCAACGTGTTCTGGTTCCACACGTAGGCCAGTCCCGTGCCGAGGACGCCGAGGGCGACGATGCTCGCGACGATCGGCACGGTCAGCTGCATCGGCTCCGCGAGGATCACCGGCGACAGCACGAGCATGAGCACCGCGGCGGGCCCGATGTAGCCGAAGGCGAAAGCGATCCCCGACAGGCCCGTGTCGCCGAGGAAGCGCCGCATGTAGGCGAGGCTGAAGCCGTAGCACGCGGTCGCCCCGAGGAGGGCGACCTGGGCGATCGTGCTGCCGCCGATGTCGGCGATCGCGCCGGGGGCGATGATCACCACGACCCCGACGATGCCGATCGCGATCCCGATGAGCTGCCCCGGACGCAGACGCTCCACCTGGAACACCGCCCACGCCATGATCGCGGTCATGATCGGCGTGGTGGCGTTGAAGATGCTCGCCAGACCCGACGAGACGTGCTGCTCCGCCCACGCGAAGAGCAGGAACGGCACGACGCAGAACGTCACGCTCAGCACGCACAGGTGCGCCCATACCCGCGCGGTGCGGGGGAGGCGCTCGCGGCGGATCGCGACGACCGCGGCCAGGGCCAGGGCGCCGAAGAGCAGGCGCCCGCCGGCGACCTGCGCGGGGGTCATGCCCATCAGGGCGACGGCGATGAAGAGGAAGCTCGATCCCCACACGATGCCCGTGAGGACGAACTGGACCGTGATCGACACGGGGGAGGGGGAAGGACCGGATGCCACGTCCCGACCCTAGGCCCGGTGTCGTCGCCGCGCGGACCCGGGCGGGTGAGACGTCCGGAATCCGCCGACGGTTGGCCGGGCGGTCGCGGCGAGGCTCACGGAACGGGGTGGAGCGCGTCGTACTCCCGGAAGCGCGGAGTCAGACGCACGAGCAGCCCCACGAGGGCCAGGATCAGGATGCCGCCCAGCAGCGGCGGCACCCAGAGCACGGTGAGCGTTGCGAGGGTGCCCGCGTACAGGGCGCCGACGCGCGGCCCGCCGGCGACCACGACGATGAAGATGCCCTGCAGGCGCCCGCGCACGGCATCCGGGACGGCGGCCTGCATCATCGTCGAGCGGTAGATCGCGCTGACGTTGTCGGCGGCGCCCGAGACGGCCAGCGTGATCGCCGCGAGGACGATCAGCGCGACGGCGCCGGTGCCCTCGCCGGTGTCCGCGGGGCGCATCCAGCCCAGGGTCGCCGCGAGCAGCACGAGGCCGAACGCCCCGATCGAGAGCCCGTACACCTGGATCGCCCGTTCGATGCCGAGGCCCTGCCGACGCACCCGGCCGACGGGGCCCGAGAATAGGCTCGAGAGGAACGCGCCGGCCGCGACCGCCGCCGTCAGGATCCCGGTCGTGATCGCTCCGCCGCCCAGCAGGACGGCTCCGATCGCGGGGAAGAGGGCCACCGGCTGGCCGAAGGTCATCGCGGTGATGTCCAGGAGGTACTGCAGGCGGATGTTCGGCGCATTGCGGAGGAACCGCGCACCGTCGCGGAAGGACTCCCATCCCGGGCGCACGATCTCGCCCTCGGGCCGCAGCCGCGGCAGCGACCACAACCCCAGGAACAGCGACGTCATGAGCAGGACGTCGAGCGAATAGGTCCACGCGTACCCGGCCACGGCCACCAGCACGCCCGCGAGGGCGGGACCTGCCATGACCATGATCCCGACGGTGACGCCCTGCAGAGCCGCCGCGGCCGGAAGCAGCTCGCGCGGCAGCAGTCGCGGGGTGATCGCCGACTTCGTGGCCAGCACGATCGAGTTCGCGGCGGAGTTCACCACGCTCAGGACGAACAGCCAGCCGACGGTCTCGAGACCCGTCCAGGCGAGCGCGGCGAGCAGGGCCGTGGAGACGAAGGTCACCGTCGCCGCGACGAGGGCGACCGTGCGACGGTCGAACGCGTCGGCGAGCATCCCGCCGTAGAGCCCCGCCGCGATCATGGGGAGGAGCCCGGCGACGGCGATCATCGACACGGCGAACGTGCTCTGCGTGAGCTCGAAGACGTGCAGCATCACCGCGACGATCGTCAGTTGCCCGCCCATGCCCGACAGGGTCGAGCCGATCCACAGCCGGGCGAACGCCGGCGACGTCGTGAGGGGCCGGAGGTCGATGAGGGCCCCGCGGTGGCTCACGCGTCGACCTCGACGCGCTTCACGCGGGACGTGTGACCGCGCAGGATCTCGACGTCGCGCGGCGGGACGCCGAAGTGCTCCGCGAGGGCGCGCACCACTCCGGTGTTCGCGGCTCCGTCGACGGCCCGCTCGCGCACGTGCACGACGAGGCCGTCGGGGCCGTCTTCGACGAGGGGCCCGCGCCGGCTGCCCGGCTTGACGCGGACGGTGATCTGCACGCGTCGAGGCTACGGCACTCCGCGAGCGAGGGGCGCGTGCGGCGGTGGGCGTCGGCATCCGGATGCTGGTAGACTCATGCGGTTGCCGTTGGATCGGCCGCGGATAAAGAGAGCCCACGCATCAGGCGTCGGGCGCCGCGCAATGAAAAGGAAGGGGATCCCATCTATGGCACTCGAAGCAGACGTCAAGAAGGCGATCATCGAAGAGTACGCGACGCACCCCGGTGACACCGGATCCCCCGAGGTGCAGGTCGCGATGATGACGCAGCGCATCAAGGACCTCACCGAGCACCTCAAGATCCACAAGCACGATCACCACTCGCGCCGTGGACTCTTCCTGCTCGTCGGTCAGCGCCGTCGCCTGCTGGGTTACCTGCAGGATGTCGACATCAACCGTTACCGCTCGCTCATCGAGCGTCTCGGTCTGCGTCGCTAATCGCGCCAGCGTTCTATCGCGCAGAACATTCTTGGAAGGCCGCCCCACGGTGTGGGGCGGCCTTCGTCATTCCCGGGACGGGGTGCTGAGGCTGCGGCATCCCTCGATAAACGCCCTTTCTGTCGACACACGCCGCCTGGCGGCGTTTCCGGAAAGGAAGGGCGTTTATCGGGGAGGGGTGGTCAGGATGCCGCGCGGGCGGCGAGCAGGTCGGGGTGCCAGCGCTCCGCGACGTCGGGGTGGGCGCGGAGGCGCGACTTCAGCGCGTTCTCGCCGTAGGTCGCGTGGATCGGGTTCGTCGGGTCCTGGGAGACGCCGCGGGCGTCGGCCGCCAGTTCGGCGGGCAGGTCGATGATCGGAAGGACCGCGTCGAGCGCCGGGTTGAAGAAGAACGGGACCGAGATCCGCTCGTCGGGGAACCGCGGCGAGATCACGCGGTGGTTCGTCGCCGTGAGGTAGCCCTGCGTCGCGTACTCCAGCAGCTCGCCGATGTTGACGACGAAGGCCCCCGGGACCGGGGGAGCGTCCACCCACTCGCCGTCGCGCTGGACCTGCAGGCCGCCCTTGCCGGGCTCCACCCACAGCAGCGTGAGGACGCCCGAGTCCTTGTGCGCTCCGACCCCCTGCTGGGGAGTGGGGTCGTCCTTCCCGGGGTACCGCACGATCTTGATGAGGGTCTGCGGGTCGCCGAAGTGGCGATCGAAGTACTCCTCCTCGGCGCCGAGCGAGAGCGCCCAGGCGCGCAGCAGTGTGCGGGAGATCTCGGTCAGGCGGTCGTGCCACTCGGTCACGACCTCGCGGAGCTCCGGCTGGGCGGCCGGCCAGAGGTTGGGGCCGACGAGACGGTTGTAGCCCGGGCCGTCGGGATCGGAGATCGCGTCGCGCTCGGGTCCGATGTCGATCTGCTCGCGCCAGTCGACGCGGCCCTGGGTGAGTTCGCCACCCACGCGGGTGTAGCCGCGGAAGTGCGGGCTGGTGACGTTCTCGATCGCGAGCTTCTCGGCCTCGGGCAGGGCGAAGAAGTCCTTCGCCGCCTGCAGCAGGCGGGCCTCGATTTCGGGGCTGATCCCCGTTCCGGTGAGGTAGAAGAAGCCCACGTCGCGTGTCGCGGTGCGCAGATCGTCGCGGAAGCGGGCGGCGGCCTCGGGTCCCTGGTCGAGGAGCGAGAGGTTGAGGATCGGGAGGTTCAGCTCGGACATGCGACGAGGCTAGATCGCCGCGCGGACGTCGCGGCGATTGTTGCCGACGGTTACCGGGGAGGTCCCACCGTCGGTGCGGTGCCCGCGGGTGGGACGGTCGACGCGCGCGGTCGGGGGCGGATTTTCCCGATCC
>NZ_CAKKMM010000054.1:0-16769 GCF_918698205.1 Microbacterium sp. Bi128
CCGCGAGACAGTCTGCGGAGGCTCGGACCATGCGGCAATGCCCAATGGTGCGGGTCCTATGTGCAGAATTGCAGACATGGATGCCGCGAACGTCCGCGCCGACGACCTCTTGACGCTCCTCGCGGTGGCGCGCACCGGCCGCTACACCGCTGCCGCGCAGGTGCGCGGCGTCGACCACACGACCGTCGCCCGTCGCATCGCCGCCCTCGAGGACGCCCTCGGCGGGCGTGTGGTCGTGGCTTCGTCCGGTCGCGGCTGGGAACTGACGGCGCTCGGGCAGCACGCGGTCGAGACGGCCGGCCGCATCGAGGCCGCGATGTCGCGCCTGTCCGGAGAGGGAGAGGAGCCCGACCCGGTGTCGGGGGTCGTGCGGATGTCGGCGACGGATGGATTCAGCGCCTACGTGGCCGCGCCCGCGATCGCGGCGCTGCGACAGCGGCATCCGGAACTCTCCGTCGAGATCGTCGCCACCCAGCGCCGGGCGGCCCTGCATCGCCCGGGCCTCGATCTGGAGGTGGTGGTGGGGGAGCCGCAGACCTCGCGCGGCACCGCGACCCGCGTGGGCACGTACACGCTCGGGATGTACGCGTCGCGGGCGTACTTGGAGCGCGAGGGGACGCCGCACAGTCTCGCCGAGCTGGAGCGGCACCGGCTCGTGTACTTCGTCGACTCGATGCTGCAGGTGGAGGCCCTCGACCTGCCGCGGCGGCTCGTGCCGCGCATGCGCGACGGCGTGACGTCGACGAACGTCTTCGTGCACGTGGAAGCGACACGGGCAGGTGCCGGAATCGGCATGCTTCCCTGTTTCGCCGCCGACCGGCATGACGATCTGGTGCGGCTCCTGCCGTCGCTCGTCGCAGAGAGGTTGCCGTATTGGATGATCGTGCGCGCGGATTCGCTGCGGATCCCCGCCGTTGCCGCGCTCGCGGACGCCCTACGAGACCAGACGGCGCGGGCGCAGCCGATGCTCGACGGCGCGTAACGCGTATTCCGAAAGCGGAATGCGCGGATCCGTGTCGCACCGAGGACAGGTCAACGACCGGCCACGCCGATCGGATCGCCCGTCCGGGCGAGGTCGGCCTCGAGCTCGCGCACGATCGGGATCACCGTCTCTCCGAACCGCTCGAGCTCCTCCTGGAAGTGCAAGAACCCGAGCAGGAGCAGGTCGACCCCGCGCTTCTTGTACTCGATGATGCGCTCCGCGATCTGCTGCGCGTCGCCGAAGAGCTGCGTGCGGAAGCCGTCGTTGTACTGCACGAGGTCCTCGACCGTCGAGTCGGCCCACATCCCCTTCTTGTCGGTGGTGGCGTTGCCCGCCTCCTGCACGCTCCGGCGGAATCCCTCGACCGCGGCGTCGTCGGCTTGCGCGATGATCTCGCGCAGTTGCTCTTCGGCTTCCGCGCGGCTGTCGCGCTGGATGACGAAGCCGTTCAGCCCGAATCGCGTGCGGCGTCCGTGCTCCGCCGCGATGCGTGTGACGTCGTCGTATTGCTCAGTGAACCCGTTGAAGTCCTTGCCGTTCGAGAAGTACCAGTCGGCGTAGGCGCCGCCGTTGAAGCGTGCGGCCGTGGAGTTCCCGCCCTGGAAGATGTCGGGGTGCGCGCGCCCGGGCACCCCGTACGGGAAGGGTCGGAGCGTGAAGTCGGTGATGTCGTAGTACTTGCCGTGGAACGAGAACTTCTCCTGAGTCCAGAGCCCGCGCAAGATCTGGATGAACTCCGCCGCCCGCTCATACCGCTCGTCGTGCTCGAGCCACTCCAGACCGAGGTCGGTGTACTCGTCTTTGAACCAACCGCTCACGACGTTGACCGCGGCCCGGCCGTGCGAGAACTGGTCGGCGGTGTTGATGAACTTCGCCAGGACAGCCGGATGCCAGATCCCGGGGTGGATGGCCGAGATCACCTTGAGCTTCTCGGTGGCCAGCAGCAACGCGAGGCTGATTGAGGTGGATTCGTGCTGCTGCGCGGCCCCGTAACTCGAGGCGTACCGCACCTGGCTGAGGGCGTATTCGAATCCGACACGTTCCGCGGTGCGGGCGAGCTCGACGTTGTAATCGAGGCTCCAGTCGGTGCGTTGCTCGATCGAGCTGATCACCAGGCCGCCGCTGACATTGGGGACCCAATAGGCGAATTTCAGCGGCTCGTGGGTGGACGCGATGTCGGTCATGGGGGCTCCTCGGTGATCGGTTGCGGGCTACCGTCGCACCGGCCGCGCGAGCGGTCAACGACATGTGACGGACGATTTCTCCCCGTGACGACACACAGCGGATGCCGAGTGAGGATGGATGCCATGACCTCCCCCCAGCGCGTGCGTTTCGGTTACTGGACCCCGATCTTCGGCGGGTGGCTCCGCAACGTCGACGACGAGCAGACGCCCGTGTCGTTCGCCCACATCGCCGAGATCGCGCGGGCCGCCGAGGAGGGCGGCTTCGACCTGACGCTGATCCCCGAGCTGAATCTCAACGACATCAAGGGCGTCGAGGCGCCGTCGCTCGACGCGTGGGCGGTGACCGCGGGCCTCGCGGCCGTGACCTCGAAGCTCGAGCTTCTGGCGGCGGTGCGCCCCGGCTTCCACAACCCGTTCCACACGGCGAAGCAGGCCGCGACGATCGACGAGATCAGCGGTGGGCGCTTCACGCTCAACGTCGTGTCGGCGTGGTGGGCGGAGGAAGCGAAGCAGTACGACGGGCTCTTCAGCGCCCACGACGACCGGTACGCCCGCACGATCGAATGGGTCGAGGTGCTGCGCGGCCTGTGGACGCAGACGCCGTTCGCGTACGAGGGGGAGTACTACGGCACCGAGGGCACCTTCCTGGAGCCGAAGCCGCGGGTGCTCCCGCGTCTGTACGCCGGGGGAGAGAGCGAGGCGGGGCGTACCGCGATCACGCGGTTCGCCGACGCGTACCTGACGCACGGCGGCACGCTCGACGAGCTCTCGACGAAGGTCGCCGACATGCGACGTCGGCGCGCCGAGGCCGGTGCGGCGCCGTTCGAGGCGTTCGGCATGGCGGCGTACGCGGTCGTGCGCGACACCGAAGACGAGGCGCAGGCCGAGATCGACCGCATCACCGACGTGCGCGGGGGAGCGGCCTACGGCTCGTACCAGGACTTCGTGAGCAAGTCGAAGCTCGACACCCCCGTCGACCTGAAGGAGTACTCGGTGTCGAACCGCGGCCTCCGCCCGAACCTCATCGGCACGCCCGACCAGGTCGCCGAACGCATCGTGGAGTTCGCGAACGTCGGCGTCTCGACGCTGCTCCTGCAGTTCTCGCCGCACCTGCCCGAGCTGCAGCGCTTCGCCGCCGAGGTCATCCCGCGCGTGCGGCGGCTGGAGGCGTTGCGCGACGCGTGAGGCGCGGCAACGCGTGATCGACGCGCACGCGAGCCCCCGCCGAGTGGAGCCCGCGCGACCCCGAGTCCCGCGCGGCCTCATGCCCGGGCGGAATCGAACCCGCGACCCCGAACCCGCGCGCCCCCGAACCCGCGCGACCTCAGCGCTGCGCGAGGGCCGGGGCGTCGTGCTCGAGTAGCGCCCCGAGCCAGCGGGCGATCTGCCGCGGACCCGAGAGCGGGGCGGATGCCTCAACGTCGGGGTTGTAGTTCGTGTTGGTGTTCACGTCGTAGGTGACGGTGCGGCCGTCGAGCGTCTCGATGAACTCGATGCCGGCGACCCCGATGCCCTCGGCCGCGAGGAACGCGAGGTAGCGGTCGATGAGCGCCGGGTCGACGTCGTCTCGGAGGCGGAACATCGGCTCGGGCTCCACGCCGTCGGCGCCGGGGATCGCGCACGCCTCGGCCGGGCACAGTTCGAAGCTGCCCGCGCTCGTGTCGACGCGCACGGCGTAGACGAACTCGCCCCCGACGAACTCGGCGCGAGTGACGAACGGCGAGCGCGCCACGAGAAGCTCCTGCAGCAGCGTGATGCCGTCAGGGGAGGGCTCGAAGTCGGGGCCGGCGACCCAGGCGGCGAACTCTGCGTGAGAATCCCACCGGCGCACGCCGAGGCCTTTGCCGCCCTGGTTGTGCTTGCTGATGAAGGGCGCCTCGAACTCCTCGGCCTTCGCCGCCAACCCCGCGGTTCCGAAGACCGCCACCGTCCGCGGCACCTCGATGCCCGCGTGACGCAGAGCCGCGTGCTGCGCGACCTTGCTCACCTCGAGCTCGAGCACGTCGGCACCATTCACGACGGTGCGGCCCCACGACGCGAGCCAGCGCAGCACCGCGCGGCCGTACTCCTTACTGTCGCCGTGGTCGCGCGTGTGCGCCGAGGCGCTCAGACGCGACCAGAACACGCCCTCGGGCGGCTCGACCGAGAGGTCGATCGAACCGTCGGTGAGAAGCCATTCCCTCAGCGGAATATTCTCCGCGGCGAACGCCGCCTGGAACGGCGGAAGCCACTGGGGGTTCTCATGGATCACGTACACGCTGCCCGACATGGTTTCCACGCTAACCCGGGCCCCCGACACCGGGGCGGGCCCACGTCACGGGCCGTCACGGCGTTCCGCCGAGTGCAAGCCTGGGGGAGTGGCATCCGCGGTCTGTATCGTGGCAAGGCTGCACGACCGGAGAGGGATGCCATGACCGCCGAGTACATCGATGCGAACCGCGCCAACTGGAACGAGCGCGCCACCCTGCACGCGGCCCGCGACGGGTCGGGCTACGGGGTTCAGAGGTACGTCGACGACCGTGAGGCCCTGTCGGACGTCGTGCGCTTCGACCTGCCCTTGCTGGGCGACATCGCCGGCACACGGGCGGTTCACCTTCAGTGCCACATCGGCACCGACACACTGTCGCTCGCACGCCTCGGCGCCCGAGTGACGGGCCTGGACTTCTCGGAAAACGCGGTCGCCGAGGCGGGACGTCTCGTCGCTGAGACAGGTGATGCCGTCGATTTCATCCAATCGGACGTTTCTCGCGCGACGGATGTGCTGCCGGCGGGGGAGTTCGACCTCGTCTACACGGGTATCGGGGCGCTGTGCTGGCTCCCGTCGATCACCGAGTGGGCGGGCGTCGTCGCCGAGCTGCTCGCTCCCGGCGGGACGCTGCACGTCCGCGAGGGGCACCCGATCCTGTGGTCGATGAACGAAACGATGCCCGGGCTCACGCTCGCGTTCCCGTACTTCGAACAGCCCGCGCCGCTGGAATGGGATGACGACAGCACGTACGTCGAGGTGTCGGCACCGCTGCAGTCGACACGGACGTACGAGTGGAACCGCGGCCTCGGCGAGATCGTCACGGCGCTGCTCGATCGGGGCCTGCGGCTCGACGCCCTCATCGAGCACGACAGCGTGCCGTGGGAGGCGCTCCCCGGCCGCATGACGCTGCGTCCCGACGGCGAGTACGCCCTCACAGAGCAGCCGTCGGTCATGCCGCTGAGCTACACGATCCGGGCGTCGAAGCCGGCCTGACCCATGACGAACGTCACCCCCACAAGATGACCCCCGCACCAGGCACGGGCCCCGCCGCCGGGCCACCATGAGGACATGACCTCCTCCACCCCCGGCCCCGCGGCGATCGACGCGCGGGGCGTCGTCAAGAGTTTCGGCTCCGTCCACGCCGTCCGCGGCGTCGATCTGCGCGTGCAGCCCGGCGAGATCGTGGCGTTCCTCGGCCCGAACGGCGCCGGCAAGACCACGACGATCGACATGATCCTCGGCCTGACGACCCCCGACTCCGGCTCCATCGAGGTGTTCGGGCACAGCCCGCGCGGTGCGGTCTCGCGCGGCCTCGTCTCGGCCGTGCTCCAGAGCGGCGGACTGCTGAAAGACCTGACCGTGCGCGAAACGGTGGAGCTGACGGCGAGCCTCTTCGCCGAGAAGCGTCCCGTGGACGAGACGCTGGAGCGGGCTGGCATCCGGGATCTGGCGAACCGTCGCGTGGGCCTGTGCTCGGGCGGCGAACAGCAGCGCCTGCGATTCGCGATGGCGCTCGTCAGCGACCCAGCGCTGCTGATCCTCGACGAGCCGACCACCGGAATGGACGTCGAGGCGCGCCGCTCGTTCTGGAGCGCGATCCGGGCGGATGCCGCCCGTGGACGCACCGTCATGTTCGCCACGCACTACCTCGATGAGGCCGACGAGTACGCCGACCGCATCGTGCTGATGACCCGCGGGCAGATCGTCGCCGACGGATCGACGGCCGAGATCAAGAACCTCGTGTCGGGCCGGGTCGTGCAGGCGACGATCCCGGATGCCGACCTCGCGGCGCTGGCATCCGTGCCCGGTGTCGACTCGGTCGAGGCGTCCGGCGAGCGCGTCACGATCCACACGCGCGACTCCGACGCGCTCGCGAAGCACCTGCTCACCGCCACCGCAGCGCGGGATCTGGAGATCACCGCGCAGAACCTCGAGAGCGTGTTCGTCGCTCTGACCATCGACTCCCCGGCATCCGCCGACGCCTCGAACGGAGCACTCCGATGACCGCCATCAGCCTCGATCGCCCCGCGCCCGTCCTGGGCGGGTTCACCCTGACGTATTTGCGGATCGAGCTTCTCCGAAAGCTCCGCAACCCGCGGGCGCTGATCTTCACGGTCGCGTTCCCCGTGCTGATGTTCTTCATCATCGGGTACCAGATGCTCGATCTGCCCCTCACCGATACGCCCGTGGCATCCGGGGGAGTGTCGGTGGCCGCGTACATCATGGTGTCGATGGCGATGTACGGCGCGATGATGTCGGCGACCCAGACGGGGGCCGCGGTCGCCGTCGAGCGCGCGCAGGGCTGGACCCGTCAGCTGCGTCTCACGCCGCTGAATCCCCTGGTCAACGTCATCATCAAGCTTTTGGCCGGCATGGTGTTCGGGCTCATTGCGGTGGTGGCGACGTACATCGTGGCATCCCTGTCGGGGGTCGAGCTCTCGGCGGTGCAGTGGATCGTCACGGGAGTGGCCGCGTGGCTGCTGGCAGGGGCGGTGTTCACGACGCTCGGACTCATGGTCGGGTACATGGTGCCGGGCGAGAACGTCGCGCAGATCACGAGCCTCGCGGTGGTGCTGCTGTCGTTCCTCGGCGGGCTGTTCTACCCGCTGTCGACGATGCCCGACTTCCTCCAGACGATCGGCAAGCTGACGCCCGTGTACGGCATCGGGGTGCTCGCTCGCGCGCCGCTGACGGGGGATGCCTTCGACCTCGGCGCCCTGATCAACGCGGTGGTGTGGCTCGCGGTGTTCGTCGCGGGCACGGTCTACTTCTTCCGCCGGGACACGCGGCGTTCGTGAGCCGCTCTATCGTGAACGACATGAGCGAGACGACCGGCCCGGGGCGCGTGCGCGCTCCGGGCTACGGTCCGAGCGATCGCGGCTGGTTCCTCGGCGCGGGGCTCTCGCTCATCTGGACGTTCCCGACTTTGCTGTCGCTGTGGGAACTGCCGAACGTCTGGGCGGCCGTCGCGGGTTCCGGCATCGTTGTCGTGTTCGCGGCGATTTTCCTGCTATCGGTTCCGGTGATCCGCCGCATGCCCGTGCGGTTTGCGCGGCTCGTGCCCGCCGGCATCCTGCTCGCGCTGAGCCTCTCGCTCGTGCCCTGGCTCGGCGCGGACGTGCGCTGGATGTGGACGTTCGTCGGTGTCGCCGTCGCCGTGTCCCGCGTGGGGCGGGCAGTGGTCTTCTCGATCATCGCGGTGCTCGCGGCGGTGTCGTTCCTCGTAGGGGTGCACGAAGGCACCTTCCTCAGCGCGCTGAACGCGGCGATCATCGTGTCGGTGTCGTTCATGATGTTCTCGTTCGTCGAGAACGTCGTCACGCTCGAGAAGCTCCGCACCGCGCAAGAGCAAGTGGCCGAACTCGCCGCAGAACGCGAGCGGGGGAGGGTCGCGCGCGACGTGCACGACATCCTCGGCCACTCGCTGACCGTGATCACGGTGAAGACCGAGCTGGCCGGACGACTGATGGATGCCGGCTCCCCGGCCGCCCGCGACGAGATCGCCCAGATCGAGCAACTGTCGCGCGGCGCGTTGGCCGATGTGCGCGCGACGGTGCACGGGTATCGCGGCGTGAGCATCAGCGGCGAGCTCGCGGCCGCGCGCGCGGCGCTGGAGAGCGCCGGCGTGACCGCGGAGCTGCCCGGGTCGACGGAGCAGGTGCCGTCGGACCGACGCGAGCTTGCGGGCTGGGTGGTGCGCGAGGCGGTGACGAACGTGGTGCGGCACGCGGGGGCATCCGTATGCCGGGTTTCGCTCGACGGCCGCTCGATCGATGTTGCCGATGATGGGCGCGGGCCGTCTGGTGCTCCGTCGTCCGGTTCGGGGCTGGCGGGGCTGCGCGAGCGCGTCGAGACCACCGGCGCCCGCATGTCCGTGGGTCGCAGCGACCTCGGCGGATTCCGTGTGAGGGTGACGTGGTGATCGGTATGACCGTGGGCCGAAGCGGGCTCCGTGTGAGGGTGACGTGGTGATCCGACTACTCATCGCCGACGATCAGGCGCTCGTGCGCGGTGCCCTCGCCGCGCTGCTCGGCCTGGAGCCCGACATCGAGGTCGTCGCCCAGGTCGGCCGCGGCGACGAGGTGGTCGAGGCCGCCCGCGCATCCGACGCGACCGTGGCCCTACTCGACATCGAGATGCCCGGCATCGACGGCATCGCCGCCGCGGCTCAGCTGCGTGCGGAGGTTCCCGGATGCCGCGCCCTCATGGTCACGACCTTCGGCCGGCCGGGATACCTGGCGCGTGCCATGCAGGCTGGGGCGTCGGGGTTCGTGGTGAAGGACACTCCCGCGGCGGAGCTGGCGGATGCCGTGCGGCGGGTGTCGGCGGGGTTCCGCGTGGTGGATCCATCGCTGGCCGCAGAGTCACTGGCGCAGGGGGACTCACCGCTGACCGAGCGGGAGACGGATGTGCTGGCCGCGGCACGATCGGGCGGGTCGATCGCCGACATCGCGCGAATGGTGCACCTGTCGGAAGGGACGGTGAAGAATCACCTGTCCAGCGCGATCGGGAAGACCGGCGGCCGAAATCGCGCGGATGCCGTGCGGGTGGCGGTGGAGCGGGGGTGGCTTTAAGCCGACGCTCAGCGCAACCTCACTAACCCCGTGGGGGAAGCGGCCGTGTCCTCCCTGTGGCGGACACAACCCAGCTTCAGGTGGATTTCGCGGCTCACACGCATGCGTGCATGCTCACGCTTCTTAGTGTTCCTTAGCGGCCACGGCATTGAGCACGAGATCAACTCGCCATTCTGCTCTCGCTTCCGCGCCGCAGAGAGGTGAATCACATGACAAGCGAACCCGTATCCCCGCGAGCGCGGCTCTACAGGCACCTGACCGTGGCGGCTATAGCCTGTTGCGTCGTCGCCTGGTCGGCGGTGCCGGCTTCGGCAATCGAGCCCACCAGCGCCATCAACGCTTCTGAAGTTGCGACCCTCGTCTCGGACGCCGCCCCGGACCTCATTGAACCGGCGCCTGCCGTCGAGACTGGAAGTTCATTCGAGGCAGGCACCCTCGGTACGGACACGAGTATCCCCGTCAGTCCGGATGACCCCATCGAAGTGTCGACGACGGTCGGAGGGAGAGAACTTTCGGCCAGCATCACGCTGCCGGAAGGACTCGACCTCAGCCGAGCAGAGGCGACCGATGACGGGACCGTCGTCTACACGAGCGACAACGACGCGAGCGTCGCAGTTCAAGCGTTGGAGACCGGCGACACCCGCGTGCACACCGTGATTCCTGATCCCCATGCGACGCACGAGGCAGAGTTCGGAATGGACGGTTTCCGGGCCGTCGTCGATACAACGGGCAACGCGGCGTTCGTCCAGGACGGCCGTGAAGGAGTCGCGGTTCCCGTTGATGCCCCCTGGGCAACGGACGCGAGCGGCGCGCCGGTTCCTACGCACTATGAGGTTCGCGGTGATCGACTCGTCCAGATCGTCTCTCCGACGGATGCCACCATCTACCCGATCGTCGCCGATCCAACCTGGGGCTGGCGGAATGCGACATGGGGGCTCACGCTCACTCGCTCGGAAACGGCGAACATCAAGGACTACGCGGGCGCCTCATCGTTCTGCGCCGCCTTGGCGAAGGACAAGCGGCTCGTGCTCGCATGCGGGCTGTGGTCGGGATATCTGCAGGTGCAGGCCGCTACGGCGAACAACCTGCGTCCGAAAGGGTGCTTGCACATCGTCGTAGCGCCGCTGCCCGGTGCAATTTCACACACCTATTGCTGAGGCGGAAGATGGAACAGGTTCTCACGTTGCTCCGCGAGCCCGTGGTGGTGTGCATACTTGCCGCCCTGATCGGTGTCGGAGCCGGGTTGGGATATGAGCTCCGGAGTCCGCGTGCCCTCGCGGGAGCGGCGGCAGCAGCGGCTGTCGCCAGCGCCCTCATCTCGTCGCTCGCCAGCGAGGCGACGCTCGCCGCGCCGGCCTTGATTGTCGGCTTCGCGATCACAGCGATGATCCGCGATCGGGTCGGGCGCAAGATGGCCGATCGGCACGCGAACGAAGTTGCTACTCGGCCTTCGGGGGCACTACCCACCAACCCGTCGCGCGACTGAAAATCGTGAGGTCACGGGATCGACGCCCGTCGGAGCCACAAGGTGACCGTTACAGTCATCCTAGAAGCCCCCACCTAGCTTCTAACATGGTGGGGGTTTTGCTTTTCCCTGGTGAGAGGCGGTTATGGGGTCAACGCCCGCCGGACCCACTTGCCCCCGAGTCGTCGATGTCGCGCATCTTCGACGCGACATGCAAGAGGAACAGCATCGCCGCGTCGCCGACCGCCGGAAGGCCGGGTGCGAAGCGACCACGTCCCCCGCGCGCATGCTGCTTTTTTACGTCGGACTCGACAGCCTTCCAGTCGGTGCCGAATGGCGGATTGGAGAGCACGTAGTCGAAACGCCGCCCCTCGAACCGGTCGACGACGAGCGTGTCGCCCTGCCGGACGTTCGACGGGTCCTGCCCTTTGATGAGCAGGTCAGCCTTGCAGATTGCGTAGGTTCGCGCATTGATCTCCTGGCCGTAAAGCGCGGTGGACGCGTCCGGGTTGAGCCCATGAAGGTGCTCGTCGGCAACTGTCAACATGCCGCCTGTGCCTACCGTGGGGTCGTATATGGATCGCACAGTACCGCGGTCGCGCAGGGCCTCAGTGTCCTCGGCGTAGACCAGGTCAACGAGGAGCCTCACAACGTCGCGCGGCGTGTAGAACTGGCCGGCACCGTCGTTAGCAGACTCGGCAAACCGATAGATGAGGTTCTCGAAGAGGTCCCCCATATCGGCGTTGGACACCTTGTCCGGCGACAGGTCGATCCCCTCAAAATGCCGAGTGACCTGGGCGAGGCGGTCGCGCTCGTCGAGCGTGCGGATGACGTTCTCGAAGTCAAAGGACCGGAACACGTCTAGGTTCGCTGAGAAGCCGCCCACGTAGTGAATAAGGTTCTCGGCCAAGTTATCTGGGTCCTGCAGCGCCCTCTCGAGCGTGTAGTCGCTAGTGGTCCAGAACGAAAGCCCGGCGCTGTCCTCGGTGCGTGTCGCGATTTTCAGGTGCGTGCGCCGCTGCGGCTCGCCCCGGTAGCGCCGGACGATCTCGGCCATTGCCACGCGGTGCGGCGACATCACGCACTCCAGGCGGCGCAGCACTGTGAACGGGAGGATCACGCGACCGTACTCGGCTTCGGAATATGGACCGCGCAGAGTGTCGGCGACACTCCACACAAAGCTCGAAAGAACGGACACTACAGGTGATCCTCCGGATCTGGTCGGCGCTGAACAAGCCGGCCAACCGGCGAACTAGGTGCGTTCCACACCTTTGCCAAGACAGGCAACTCGCATGCCTCCGACCCGATCTGCTCAGTAGCATCTCACCAGCCGCCCACCCGCGCGGTGGCCAGGCACCAGCTTGAACAGCCGAAGTTTTGGAGCAGGTCATCGAAACGAGACCCGGCGGGGTAGTCGCGGCAACTGTGGCCCCCGGCCCCAAGCCACGACTACGCGCTTGGATGAGAGGCTGATGCACACTGCAGCCAGCCGAGATGCGGAGCAAGACCGCTAGGGTTTCTCGCGCACGGATAAATGCTCAAGCCATCTCCGCGGCTGAGTGTAAGGAGTTCAGCGTTGTCTTTTCCGTCGTTCATGTCTGTCTACGTGGAAGCCGTTCGACCGTCTTTCGATGATCCGGACGAGTCTCTTCTCATCATTCAAGGGACCGGTTTCGTCCTCGAACACTATGGTCAGAATTTCCTCGTCACGAATGGTCACATTGTCACCGGACGCGATCGAAAGACGATGAAACCATTGGGTAGCGCGTCACTACCCAAACAACTTCGCGTCGTCATTCCGACCGTTGGCTCCGGAATCGGCGAGGCCGGTGAACATCTTGCCCTGCTCGGCACCCGCACCGTGATGCTGGATCTCTATGACGAGGATGGGCAGGCCCTCTGGTACAGCCACCCCGTGTTCGGCACAAGGTTCGACGTGGTGGCTCTGCCGATCGACCCACCTGCGCGGCAGCTCCCGGACATCTCGGGAATTTACCTGCCCTACCGTTTTGCCTCGACTGCAGCAGGGCTGGAACCACCCGACGAAGTGAGCATCGTGGGGTTCCCTTACGGTTTGCGAGGCGGGGCATCAACAGCGATATGGATTCGGGGAACAATCGCCACGGAACCAAAGATGCCGTATGAGGGCGAAGATTGCTTTCTCGTGGACGCCCGGACTCGCGAAGGGCAGTCGGGGTCGCCCGTCATTGAATACCCGGCAGCCGATGCGGGGCCTAACGAAGAATGGCGGTTGATCGGGGTGTACTCGTCACGTGTGACCGACCCCTCAACAGGGGCGATGTCCACCGATCTCGGAAGAGTATGGACCGCGAGCGCACTTGAGGCCGTTATTGACGGTGGGGAGCCTGACGGTCTCGTTTATGAGTGATTAGTGAATGCGTAGGTCCCGGACACCGGGCCCAGATCGCGCTAGTTCAGCCGACTTCTCATCAATCAACAGGGCCCCAACTCAGATGGCGCGACGACCTGGTTCATGCAACGCCCGCGCCCGTCCGATCCTCCGTCGAAGCTGTTGATCGCAGCATCTGCGGGCCCACCTACGAACCTAGACACCAGAAAAATCGGCCCGCAGTGCGCCACTGGAAAAGCCAACCTCCGGGAGCTGGCGACTGAAGGACACGGGCCCATGCCGAGATTGGGTCGCCCGTAAGCGCGTCCGCTCACCGCTATGTCACGACTGTGTCACAAACGTGTCGACACGACAGCGCACGAGGTCGCACACTTTCGACCAACCGCAACACAACCTAGTAGGACCTTGTAGGACGAGAAAGGTGCCGGGGGCCTGAAAATCGTGAGGTCACGGGATCGACGCCCGTCGGAGCCACAGGGTGATCATTACAGTCACCTTAGAAACCCTCGTCTAGCTTCTACATGGCGGGGGTTTCGTTTTGCCTGGTGGGCGTGGTTTCCCGCGGACTCCGGCTCCTATTTCCGCCGATAGATTCAGTGAAAATAGCTAGTCAACGCGGGCGGCGGTCGCGAAGGTGGGCGGCCTTAAGCTGTGGCTGGGCCGGTCCCGGGCCGGTTCGAGCGCGAAAATATCCCCCGAGCTGCTACTAGCGTCCCTCGAACCCGTCCGTCATGGACTCGAAGACACAGCGGGCTGGCTGTCAAGTAGACGGAGCAAAGCAGTGACGTGCATCAGTGCAAGTGTCGCGTTCACTACAGTGAACTGTCTTCTCGAAACACCGTGCACCGTCCCGTGACGGCTATACGTACGCGGGACGAGATCCCCCTGTTCGGGAAAGTACTGGCCGTGCGCAGACCAGATGCCCAACAACGTGATAGCTGCCCGAACCGAGAAGTCATCGACTTTCGGTTTCGACTTCTGGCTTGTGACTGCCTTCTTGAGTGGCCCTAGCTGGTCCGCCAGAATTGTGTCCAACAGATTGGCGCAGAGCGCCTGCGAAGCGTCGCGATAGCCTGCGCGCATTGCCAACGCGGCATGTTCAGCGAAGGCGACATGACGCAGCAGGTCGCCGCGCGCTACGAGGGCAAGTTCGCTCTCGCAAGCCGCCAGGATAGTCCGCGCGTTATTTCGGATCACCCGCCGGCGGGCTCCGGGGTCGGGCACCGCGAGAATTTTCGAGATGACAGCAGTAGGCGGCACGTAGGCGAACTGAATCCCCTCGTTCGTCGCTAGGTCCAGGATCCTGTCCAGGTCCATTCCGGCACCAAGGCCCCGGATATTCGGAGGAAGGGTGTCGAGCAGATCGGGAAGGACTTTCGCGATCTGAAGAACAGCCGAAGCGACCGCGTCGAGTCCAGGCTTCAGAGCGTCGTAGGCCACCTGGGCAGCAGCGAAGACCTTCTGAATCTCGGACGCGATCGCTTGAAGCGACTTCGCCCAGGCGGGATTGAGTATCTGGGCACGCACACGGTCAATCCCCGCATCCTTACCCAGGTCATCGCCGCTGCCCGCCACAAACGAAGGCTATCGAATGTCGCAAGGGCCCACATAGAGAAGGAAGACTCGCCGTCAGATCTGTAGTAACGCGACGAACTTGTCATGGACGCCCGGCTCGATTCTCGCGTGCGGCGTCCTTCTCCGGGTGCACATCAGGGCAATCGGCGAGGCAACACCCGCATATGGGATGCGCGACCGAGCCCGAATCTGCTTCATTCGCACAGGCACACTTGGCGCAGCGACAAGCCGTGCCACGAGGCGGGAGATCCAGTCCGACGCGCTGCTCGTCGTCGATCTCAGACGCGAACACGATGTCGGGTCTTCGACGAGGTGGGTGGAAAGATCATTGCTCCGGCAACGCCCGGGTTCGAGCGCATTGAGAACATCACCGATGAGATTTTGACCGACTACCGGCAGTCGTTCGGGAACGGCGTCTCGAAGGACGACATCTTCTTCTACGTCTACGGGCTGCTCCACTCGCGCGAGTACCGGGCTGAGTTCGAGGCTGACCTCAAGAAGATGCTGCCGCGCATCCCGAAGGTCAAAGCGTTCAAGCAGTTCGTTGAAGCTGGTCGAGCGCTCTCCGAGCTTCATCTCAGCTACGAGACTGTTGAGCCCTACCCGCTAATCGAGAACGTCACGCCGGACGCCTCGCTTCGCGTCACCAAGATGCGGTACGCGAAGGAGAGACGCCACGACAACAAGACGACGATCATCTACAACGACGACATCACGCTCACTGGTATCCCAGAGGAGGCGCAGGAGTATCTGCTCGGGTCGCGCTCCGCGCTCGACTGGATCATCGAGCGCTATCAGGTGAAGACCGACAAGGCATCCGGCATCGTCAACGATCCGAACGCCTGGGGTGACGAGCACGGCGACCCGCGCTACATCCTCGACCTCATCAAGCGAATCACGACGGTGAGCATCGAGACGGTCGAGATCGTCAACGGACTGCCGTCGCTGGAGATGATCGGATGACGGGCAGTATCGAGAGGTAGGTCTAGCCCCGCGGCAGCACCGAGCGGACGGGCCCACCAGTGTCGGCACGTCACGGACGCTCAGGGTCACCAACGTTTCGTCGGCGGCCCGCGCAGTCGAGAGACGATCGCCGCGTGTCCTGCACCACACTCGGGTTGATCGTGGCGAATGTCAGCTCCCCCAGTAGAATCGGGCGCGAGACGGCAGCAACAGGAGGCTACGATGGCGCGCGCGGACCTACTGCTTGACCTCGTCCAGGCAGAGCGCCACGGAGATCGGGAGCGTTTTCGCGCGCTTGTCGAAGCCGTGATTGCAGAAGAGCGCGCGAACCAGCACCACCTGCTCGCGGATCGCCTGTCGGAAGTCATAACGACCTCTGGGCAGGGTATTTCTCGCGATGACAAGAGCAACGCAGTTCGTGATCTTCTTCACGAGGTCGTCCCCCAGCGCCGTCTGTCGGATCTCGATCTCGCACTCGTTCCCGAGCGCACCGTGAGCGAACTCATCGAAGAGCAGAAGCGAGCTGATCTCCTCAGAAGCTATGGGATTGAGCCTCGAAATCGTCTGCTTCTTTCAGGCCCACCTGGCAACGGAAAGACAAGCGTCGCGGAAGCGATCGCATCCGAGTTGATGCTTCCCTTCTACGTCGTTCGCTACGAAGGAATCGTTTCCAGCTTCCTCGGTGAAACTGCCGCTCGCCTCGACTCAGCTTTCGAATTTGCCCGCACTCGACGTTGCGTGTTGTTCTTCGACGAGCTGGACACGATCGCGAAAGAGCGAGCTGACGAGCACGAGACGGGCGAAATCAAACGAGTGGTCTCGACACTCTTGCTGCAGATCGACCGACTGCCAGCCCATGTCATCCTCGTCGGAGCAACGAACCACAGCGAGTTGCTGGACCGCGCAGCCTGGCGCCGCTTCCAGATCAGAGTGGATCTCGAAGTACCTAGTCGCGCTCGAGCAACGAAATTTCTCGAGCGCCTCGCCGCACGATTCGGTGGCGATCTCGGATTCACGCCGCGGACCCTCGCGGACAAGTTGGCTGGCGCCAGCTACGCGGAACTAGAAGAATTTGCGCTCGACGTGCGCCGTCGAGCAGTTCTAGCGTTACCCGAGCCGAATCTGCGCGCCATCGTGCAGGAGCGACTTGAACACCGGCGCGTTCAGGCCTCTGAATGAGCGGAGAGCCGTACCCGGTACTTGCACTGCCCTCGCCGCGAGTTGGTAACCGCGGACGTCAGTCACCATCGGTTCCACCGCGGGTCGTCGGGCCAGGGAGCACAGCCCAGGGCGCGCGGCTCGCACCCAAATTTCGTGAACTGTCGGAGGCGTTCGAGCATCGTCGTGCGGAGCTGACCGCGGACGTGGCAAACGAAATCGACCCAGAACTTGTCGTGGTGTTCGACC
>NZ_CAKKMM010000055.1:0-16607 GCF_918698205.1 Microbacterium sp. Bi128
CTCCATAGGTCCGTCACCGGTACGCGGCTTCATGGCTGCCATCGCGGCCCCCTTTTCGTCGTTGGTCTATGGAGTAGTTTAGTCGGTCCGCCGGGCGACCTGACGTGATGCGCGCCCACGACGTCCGTCACGCACGGTCACGGAATCTGCCAGTACGTGTTTCCGAGCCCGTACATGTTGTAGATCCACCACCATTGACCGAGCAACGCCGCCACCAGAACGGTCACGCGCCACACGCGCGAACGCGGGACGGCCACCGCTCCCCAGAGGGGCGAAACCGGCAGCAGCAGCCGGAAGATGCTCGACTGCGGGAAGAACACGAGCAGCAGGTAGAGCAGATAGCTCGCCGACCAGAGGCGGATCTCCACACCGAGACGTTTCACCTGGGGGGCGAACAGCAGGACAGCAGCGACACCGAGCACGAGCAGCACGAGAGCCGCATATCCCACGCCGGCGCCGAGGCCCCACTGCGTGAACCAGAACCCCGCGGCCTGGACCCACCCCTCCACCGGGACGAAGTGGCCGCTCGTCTCGCCGATCCAGTTGCGGCGCCAGGCCAGTTCCGTCGCGAGGTAGGCACCGGGGTCCCCCGTGACCACGGCGGCGATCGCTTGCCACACGAACCCGACCACGACCGCCAGCGCCGCCACGGCGACGAGGTGCGCCATGTCTCGCAGGGGCAGCGGATCCACCCGTCGGCGGAGGAACCGATGGATGCCGTACAGGCCGACGAAGAGCGCGGAGGCCAGGATGCCGGGACGCGTGAAGCCCATCGCCGGCACCAGGAGGTACAGCCATCCCCACAGTCGCAGCTGCACGCAGCGCAGGGCGAGGAAGAGCAGGAAGAGGAAGAGCGCCTCGGCGTAGCCGACCTGGAACAACGCCGCCAGCGGCCCGCAAGCGAAGAACGCGACCGCCCACGTCGCAGCGGCGTCGCCGATGCGGTCGCGGAGGAGGCCGTGCAGCATCACGCTCGCCCCGAAGCCCGAGACGAGCGAGATCACGACCGCGCCGGCTCCCCAGGACCCCAGCAGCGCACCGAGCCCCGCCGACAGGTAGGCGTAGACGGGCATGAACGCCCACGCGTTCTCGGCCACGCCGCCCTGCGGGGTGAGCGGCAGATCAGCCGGGTAGCCGGACACCGCCGCCAGCCAATACCACTGCGCGTCCCACCCGAGAGCGAGTTCGCCGAGCGACGGGGCGACGCCGTACCGAGAAGCCGGTCCCGACAGCGCGGCGGCGATCAGGAAGAACCCCGTCGTGACCAGTCGCGCCGCCACGTAGATGACGGCGATACGAGCCACCACCGGTCCGCGCGGCCACACGGTGCGCGCCGACACCGGGGTCGCCGCCGGCGAACTCACGACCCGGTCAGCCACGACCGGAGGCCGCGCTCGACAGCGTCGATCTGCGCCAGGGGCACGCGCTCCTCGTCGTGGTGCGCGAGGTGGGGGTCGCCCGGCCCGTAGTTGACGGCGGGGATGCCGAGAGCCGAGAAGCGGGCGACGTCGGTCCAGCCGTACTTGGGTTTCGGCGTCGCGCCGACGGCATCCACGAACTCGCGCGCGAGGGCGGCATCCAGACCCGGACGCGCCCCCTCGGCGACGTCGACGATCTCGACGTCGAAACCGGTGAACACGTCGCGGACGACCCGCTCTGCGGCCGCCGCGTCGCGGCTCGGCGCGAAGCGGTAGTTCACCTCGACCTCGCACGCGTCGGGGATGACGTTGCCGGCCACTCCCCCGGTGACGCGGACGGCGTTCAGACCCTCGCGGTAGACGAGGCCCTCGACCTCGATCTCGCGGGCCCGGTACTCCGCCAGCCGGGCCAGGACAGGAGCTGCCTTGTGGATGGCGTTCTCGCCGATCCACGAGCGGGCGCTGTGGGCCCGCACCCCCGTCGTGCGGACGAGCGCACGCAGGGTGCCGTTGCAGCCACCCTCGACCTCACCGTTGCTCGGTTCGCCGAGGATCGCGAAGTCGCCCGCGAACAGATCGGGGCGGTTCCGCGAGAGCCGGCCGAGGCCGTTCAGCGCCGAGTCGACCTCTTCGTGGTCGTACCACATCCAGGTGATGTCGACCGGAGGAGCCGTGAGCTCGACCGCGAGCTTGAGCTGCACGGCGACGCCCGCCTTCATGTCGACGGTGCCCCGTCCCCACAGGAACGGTTCGCCGTCGATCTCGATGTCGCGCGTGGGCAGGTTGTCGTTGATCGGCACGGTGTCGATGTGCCCGGCGATCACAACGCGACGCGACCTCCCGAGCGACGTGCGGGCGACGACCGTGTCGCCGTCGCGGATCACCTCGAGGTGGGCGTGACCGGAGACGGCAGCCTCGATGGCATCCGCCAACGGGGTCTCGTCGCCGGAGACGCTGGCGATGTCGCAGATCGCCCGAGTGATCTCGACGGAGGACGCGGTCAAGTCGAGCGTGGGCATGCCTCCGATCCTACCCAGCGCGCCTCCGGCGCCCCGATAGCCTGTCAGAGTGACGAACGAACGACAGATCACCGGTACCGGCCTCTCCACCATCGCCTCCGACGGGACGGTCCTGGACGCGTGGTTCCCCGCTCCCGCCCTCGGCACCACGGATTCTGGTGCCGATCACGGCCTCGACGCCCTCGCCGGGAGCGACGAGCGCCGCGCCGTGCGGATCGAGGTCGTGACGCTCACGATCGACGCGGATGCCGCGCCGGCCTCCACCGTCGACGCCTACCTGCGCCTGCAGGCGCTGTCGCACCGACTCGTCCGACCCAACGAGATCTCGCTCGACGGCATCTTCGGTCACCTGCCGAACGTCGCGTGGACCAACGCCGGCCCGATGCACCCCGACGATGCCACGCGGCTGCGCCCGGCGCTGCTGCGCCACGGCATCCAGATCCAGGGTCTGGACAAGTTCCCGCGTCTGCTCGACTACGTCACCCCCGCCGGTGTCCGCATCGCCGACGCGTCGCGCGTGCGTCTGGGCGCGTACCTCTCCCCCGGTACGACGGTGATGCACGAGGGCTTCGTGAACTTCAACGCCGGCACGCTCGGGGCCTCGATGATCGAGGGACGCGTGTCGCAGGGCGTCGTGATCGGGGACGGGAGCGACATCGGCGGCGGCGCCTCGATCATGGGCACCCTCTCGGGCGGCGGCACCCACCGCGTCTCGATCGGCGCCCGGACCCTCCTCGGCGCCAACGCCGGCATCGGAATTTCCCTGGGCGACGACTGCGTCGTCGAGGCGGGCCTCTACGTCACCGCCGGCACGAAGGTGCAGGTCGGCGACGAGACGGTGAAGGCCGGCGAACTGTCGGGCCGCAACGGCATCCTGTTCCGTCGCAATTCGCTCACCGGCGCCGTCGAGGCCTCGGCGCGTGCGGGCGTCGGCGTGACGCTGAACGAAGCGCTGCACGCCTGACGCGACGCTCCCGGGCTGAGAAACGCTCGCTGCGCCGAGACACGCGCGCAGCGGGCGTTTCTCCGTGCGACGAGCGTTTCTCGCGCTCCGCCGGGCCACCGCACATGCGAAACGCCCCGCCCCTCGCGAGAGGGACGGGGCGTGTACGCGGGGGTCAGCGCGCGCCGGGGTAGTCGCGCTGGGCGGCCCCGGTGTACAGCTGCTGCGGACGCCCGATCTTCGTCTGCGGATCGGTGATGGCCTCGCGCCACTGCGCGAGCCAGCCGGGCAGACGGCCGATCGCGAAGAGCACGGTGAACATGCGCGTCGGGAAGCCCATCGCCTTGTAGATGACGCCGGTGTAGAAGTCGACGTTCGGGTACAGACGACGCTCCTTGAAGTAGTCGTCCTGCAGGGCGATCTGCTCGAGCTCCTTGGCGAGGTCGAGCAGCGGGTCGCTGACGCCGAGGGCCTCGAGGACCTCGTCCGCCGCCTCTTTCACGAGCTTCGCGCGGGGGTCGTAGTTCTTGTAGACCCGGTGCCCGAAGCCCATGAGCTTGACGCCCTGCTCCTTGTTCTTCACGCGCTCGACGAAACGCTCGACGCTCTCGCCCGAGTCGCGGATACGGCCGAGCATCTGCAGCACGGCCTCGTTGGCCCCGCCGTGCAGGGGGCCCGAAAGCGCCTGGATGCCGGCGGAGATCGACGCGAACTGGTTGGCTCCGGTGGAGCCGACGAGGCGAACGGTCGAGGTGGAGGCGTTCTGCTCGTGGTCTTCGTGCAGCATGAGCAGCAGGTCGAGCGCCTTCGTCATGACCGGGTTGATCTGGTAGATCTCGCTGAGCACGCCGAAGTTGAGCTTGAGGAAGTTGTCGACGAACCCGAGCGAGTTGTCGGGGTACAGGAACGCCTGCCCGATGCTCTTCTTGTGCGCGTACGCGGCGATGACGGGGAGCTTCGCGAGCATCCGCACCGTGTTCAGCTCGACGTGCTCGGGGTTGTGCGGATCGGACTCCGACTCGTAGTAGGTCGAGAGCGCGGCCGTCGCGGCCGACAGCACCGACATGGGGTGCGCGGTCGGCGGGAGCGAGGAGAAGAAGCGCTTGAGGTCTTCGTGCAGCAGGGTGTGGCGGCGGATGCGCTCGTCGAACGCGGCCAGCTCGGATGCCGAGGGGAGCTCGCCGTAGATGAGCAGCCAGGCCACCTCGAGGTAGGTGCTGTTCTTCGCCAGCTGCTCGATCGGGTAGCCGCGGTAGCGGAGGATGCCCTGGTCGCCGTCGATGAAGGTGATGTCGGACTTCGTCGATGCCGTGTTGACGAAACCGTAGTCGAGCGTGGTGTGACCGGTCTGCTTCGTCAGCGACGCGATGTCGATGCTCGGCGTACCGTCGGTGCCCCGCAGGACCGGGAATTCGGCGGTGGTGCCCCCCACCGTGAGAGTGGCCTTGTCGTGCTCCGTACCCGCGTCGCTCACCGCGCCTCCTTGCGATTTCTGGTCGCCCGTGTGGTCGGACCGTAGGAGCACCCGGCCCCCACGGCCTTCTCGGTCGAACTCCGCCTGCGCGATTCCCGACACGGCACGCGGCGGAGGGTGGCCCGCACACAGTGCCATTACAGCCTAGTAGGGCCGACGACGTACAGATGACATCGCCAAAGGATGCCCCCTCCGGATGGAGGGATCCTCCTGAGGGAACGCCTCAGCGCGCCAGCCGCTCCGCCGCGGCCGCGATGCGCTCGTCGGTCGCCGTGAGCGAGAAGCGCACGTGCTGGGGGAAATGCGTCCCGTAGAAGTGCCCCGGGCCGACCAGGATGCCGAGTTCGGCGAGACGCCCCACGCTCTCCCACGCATCGCGTCCCTCGGTCGCCCAGAGGTACAGACCGCCTTCGCTGCGGTCGACGCGGAAGCCGGCCGCCTCGACCGCCGGCTTGAGCACCGCGCGACGACGGGCGTACCGCTCGCGCTGCTCAAGGACGTGCGCGTCATCGTCGAGGGCCACCGTCATGGCCCGCTGCACCGGCGCGGGAGGCATGAGCCCGAGGTGCTTGCGACCGGTCAGCAACCGGGCAACCAGCTCCGAGTCACCGGCGAGGAACGCCGCGCGGTACCCGGCGAGGTTGGACTGCTTGCTCAACGAGTACACCGACAGCACGCCCGTGAGGTCATCGCCCACGACGCGCGGGTCGAGCACGCTCGGCACGCGCTCGGCGTCCCACGGCGCCTCCCAGCCGAGTTCCGCGTAGCACTCGTCCGAGGCCAGCACCGCTCCGAGCTCTCGCGCCCGGGTCACGGCATCCCGAAGCTCGTCGGTCGAGAGCACGCGCCCGTCCGGGTTTCCGGGCGAGTTGATCCACACGAGGCGCGTGTTCTCGGGCCATTCGGCGGGATCATCGGATGCCACGGGCTCCGCGCCCACGAGACGCGCACCGACCTCGTACGTCGGGTACGCGGCACGCGGGTGCACGACGACGTCCCCCGAGCCGAGGCCCAGAAGAAGGGGCAGGAGAGCGACGAGTTCTTTGGACCCCACCGTCGGGAGGACGTGGGCGGCGGTCAGGCCCGGGACACCGCGCCGACGGGCGTACCAGGCGACGATCGCCTCGCGCAGCGCCGGGTTCCCCATCGTCTGCGGGTACGCGTGCGCGTCGGTCGCGGCGGCGAGGGCCTCGGCCACCACCGTGGGAGTCGGGTCGACGGGCGACCCGATCGAGAGGTCGACGATGCCCGCCGGGTGACGACGGGCGCGCTCGGCGTACGGCGCGACGGCATCCCAGGGGTAGTCGGCGAGGTCGGCGACGCCCACGGGTCAGTGGCTCTGCGGAGGAAGTGCCGAGATGACCGGGTGGTCCTTGGCGATCACGCCGACCTTCGCGGCACCGCCGGGCGAGCCGATGTCGTCGAAGAACTCGACGTTGGCCTTGTAGTAGTCCGACCACTCTTCGGGGAGGTCGTCCTCGTAGTAGATCGCCTCGACGGGGCAGACCGGTTCGCACGCACCGCAGTCGACGCATTCGTCGGGGTGGATGTAGAGCGAGCGCTCACCCTCGTAGATGCAGTCGACGGGGCATTCGTCGATGCACGCGCGATCCTTGACATCGACACACGGGAGGGCGATCACGTAAGTCACCCGATCAGTCTACGCGTGACGAGGCCCCCACCCGGCCCGACGGCCGGGCCCTATGATCCGGCAGCGGGCTGGGGGCGTAGTCGGGAGACGTCCGGCCAGAAGGCCACGAGGGTCAGCAGGATCGGGCCGACGAAGGTCCAGGCGATGGCGATCCACGCGGTGTCGGGCGTCGCCGCCGCGACGATCGCCGACCCCCCCGGTCCGACCTGCGAGAACAGGAACGTGGCCGCGATGATGCCCAGACCGCCGGCGACCGCGTTGACGCGGTCCTGCGTGAGCGTTCGGAGGGCGATGAGCAGCGCCGCGCACCCGACGGTCGCCAGGACGAGACCGACGGGCAGGGCACCGAGCCGGTAGGCGTGCCCCACCGTGGCGGCCGTCCCGTAGAACGCACCCACCGCGAAGGCGACGACCCAGCCGAAGACACGGACGATCCCTGAACTCACGCGGTCAGTCTAGGCGCGGGTTCATGTGGCCCAGCCGAGCGCGCGGAGGACCGCGGCGGTGGCCGCGGCGGCGGCGACGACCACGAGGAACGGCGCCCGCAGCCACAGCAGCACCGCGGCGACCACGACCGCCGGCACGCGCGCGTCGACGACGATCGCGGACCCCGCCCCCACGGCCTGCACGACGACGAGCGCCGAGAGCAGCGCGACCGTCAGCAGATCCGCGATGCGGGCCGGCCGCGGCGCGTCGAGCCAGCCCTGCGGAAGCAGATAGCCCACGGCCTTCAGCGCGAGGCAGAGCACGGATGCCGCGAGCACGGCGGTCCACAGGGTCATGGCATCCCGTTCTCGTCGTTCGCCGCCGGCGCGGCCGGGCGTCGCGGGTCGAACCAGCCGAGGGCGACGGCGACGCCGGCCGCCGCGATGACGGGGATGCCGGGCATCGCCCAGGGCGTCAGCAGGGCGGCCACCGCCGCGGCCCCGATCGCGACGGCGAGGGGCTGACGGCCCCGCACGCGCGGCCACAGCAGAGCGAGGAAGGCGGCGGCCGCGGCGGCATCCAGTCCCCACGCCCGCGGGTCGCCGAGGACATCGCCGAGGAGGGCGCCCGCGAGCGTCGTCAGGTTCCACCCGACCCAGATGGCGATGCCGGTGACCCAGAAGCCCACGCGGCGGGCGCGCGGCGTCTGCTGAGCGAGGGACACGGCCACCGACTCGTCGATCGTGAACGGAGTGGCCGCGGCCCGCCGCCAGCCGCCCGGGCCGACGACCGGCGACATCCGCATCGCGTAGGCCGCGTTGCGCACGCCGAGCAGGGCCGACGAGGCGACGGCCGCCGGAGCCGCGGCGACTCCCCCGGCGGCGATCACTCCGACGAAGGCGAACTGCGATCCGCCGGTGAACATGAGCAGGCTCAGCACGCACGTCTGCCACACATCGAGACCGGATGCCACCGACAGGGCGCCGAACGAGATCCCGTACGCGCTCGTGGCGAGAGCGACCGCAAGACCCTGACGGGCGGCGACTCCGTCCGGTGTTCGATAGAACGAACGCATGAACAGCATCGTGAACGATCGCGCACCGTTCGTCAAGTCGAACGATCGTCGCGCATAATGAACGCATGAGCGAGCTCGGCGATCGCATCGCGACCACCCTCCGGCGCGAGCGCGAGCGCCGCGACCTCAGCGTCTCGGAGCTCGCGCGTCGCGCCGGAGTGGCCAAGGCCACGGTGTCGCAGCTCGAGAACGGCGGCGGGAACCCCAGCGTCGAGACGCTCTGGGCCCTCGCCTCGGCGATGGAGATCCCCTTCGCGGTCCTCGTCGACGAAGGCGTGCGCTCCCCCACCCTGATCCGCGCGGGCGAGGGCGGCACGGCGGTCGCGTCGTCGGCATCCGAGTACGTGGCGGTGCTGCTCTCGGCGAGCCCGCCGCACGCGCGCCGGGACATCTATCTGCTCACGGCGGAGCCCGGAGCCCCACGGCTGTCCGACCCGCACCCGCGCGGCACGACCGAGCACGTCGTGATGATCTCGGGCCGCGGCCTCGTCGGACCGGCCGACGCGCCGTTCGAGCTGGGGCCCGGCGACTACCTCTCGTACGCCGGTGACGCCCCGCACGTGTTCGAGGCGCTCACACCGGGCATGAGCGCGGTGTGCGTGTCCGAATCGCGCTGACGCTCGCCGGCGCGGGTCGACGAGACTATCGTTCCCGCATGAGCCGCATCTTCGACACCGCGTTCTCGGCGATCCACCCGCTGTACGTCGCCAAGGTCGAGCGCAAGGGGCGCACCCGCGAGGAGCTCGACACGGCGCTGCGGTGGCTCACCGGCTTCGACGACGCCGAGCTGGAGCACCACATCGCCGCCGACACGAGTCTGCGGGACTTCTTCGACGCCGCGCGCCTGAACCCCCTGTCGGTCAACGTCACCGGGGCCGTGTGCGGCGTGCGCGTCGAGCAGATCGAGGATCCGCTGATGTACCGCATCCGGCTGATGGACAAGCTCGTGGACGAGCTCGCCCGGGGACGCCCGCTCACGAAGGTGCTGCGCGAGGACTCGCCCGCGTGACCCCCGCTCCCGGGTGACGCCGGCGCCCCCGCCCGTCGGCGTCCACCTCACGCGGATGGCTGTCCGCACCCGCCCGTTCGGCGTCCCGGACACGCGGATGCCGGTGCTCGCCGTCCGCGTGTTCCGGGCCCTCACCCGAGGAGTGCCTCCGGGAACGAGCCCGCGACCAGGCGTCCGCGGGACACCACGGCGACGACGGCGTCGCCCCGCAGGGCGGCGGGATCCGCCCAGGGCCGTCCGCGGACGACGACGAGATCGGCGGCGTACCCGACGGCGATGCGCCCGAGGTCGGCCTCGCGACCGAGGGCGCGCGCGGCGCGGGAGGTGGCCGACTCCAGGGTGCGAGCGGCATCCCACCCGAACACCCGGGCCATCGCGCGCAGCTCCTCCCACTGGTCGGAGAAGTCGACGTGGAAACCGTTGGCATCCGTCCCCAGCACGAACTCGACGCCGGCGTCGGCCGCCGCGCGGAACGCGGGGTCGCGATCGGCCACGAGCTCCTGGGCGATCTCGCGCTGCGCGGGCGCCGCCGGAGCCGTGCCGTCGGCGATGCGGTCGTTGATGAGAAGCGTCGGTGCGACCGTGGTCGCGGTCGCGATCATCTCGTCGGCGAGCCTCGCGGTGAGCTTCGTCGCATGCTCGACGGAGTCGACGCCGTGCGCGAGGGCACGACGGATCCCGTCCTCGGTGTGGGCGTGCGCGGCGACGAGGAGACCGAGCGCGTGCGACTCGTCGACGATCGCGGCGAGCTCGGCGTCGGTGTAGTTGCGCCACGACGCCTTGTCTCCGACCGAGAGGACGCCGCCGCTCACCGGGACCTTGATCCCGTCGGCGCCGGAGCGCGCCCAACGGCGCACGAGGGCGCGGCAGGCGTCCGGGCCGTCGGCCACGGGCTTGCGCTCGACGACGGCGGGAGGGATGAAGAGGTCGCCGTGCCCGCCGGTCATGTTCACCAGGCCGTGAGCGAGGACGCGCGGGCCCTCGACGATCCCCGCCTCGAGCGCGCGGGCGAGCGAGAACTGCACGTCGTCGGCCGCGAGGTCGCGCACCGTGGTGACCCCGACGGACAGCGCGCGTCGGGCATGGGCCAGGCCGTGCAGCACCTGCTCCTCGGGGCGCGTGGTGAGGGGCCACGACAGGAAGTCCGCGGGGGTGTCCGACGCGTTGCCGATGAGGTGCACGTGCGTGTCGATGAGTCCGGGGAGAACCGTGAACTCGGCTGTCCCGTCGTCCTCGACCGCCTCGATCGCGTCGATGCGGCCCGCGCGCGTGTTGTCGCTCCAGCGCACGGATCGGACACCGAGGTGCGCGACACCGTCCCAGACGTGGACGCGGGTCAGTTGATGGTCGGTCACGGAGTCACCTCGAGGAGTTTCGACGGGGGAAGAAGCGGCCCAGCGCACGGGGCGGGCGCATGCGCGTCCCGGCCACGACGAGCACCGCGAGCGTCACGAGATAGGGCGCGGCGGTGGCGAGGGCACTGGGGAGGGGGATGACGAGCGCCGCGGCGAGCAGCACGACACCGAGCACGAGGCTCGGGACCGCCGCACGGACCCCGAGACCGCGGCGGAGTCGCAACCCGCCGAGGACGAGGAAGACCGCACCCAGCACGAACAGCATCGCGGTGAAGGTCTCGGGACGCCCGAGTCCGACGGCATCGCTGAAGCCGAACAGCGCGGATCCGGCGAACACTCCTCCCGGCATCCAGTTGCCGAAGATGAGCGTCGCCAGACCGATGAAGCCGCGACCGGCGACCTGGTTCTCGACGTAGCCCTGCGAGATCAGGACGAGGTAACCGCCGGCGAACCCGGCCATGCCGCTGCCGACGAGCACCGCGAGGTACCGCGTGCGGTGCACGTGCAGCCCGAAACGCGTGCGCCACAGGATGAGAGCCGTGAGCGGAATGAGTGCGAGCCCGATGATCGCGGCGAGCGACACATCGCGGGTCAGGCCTCCCACGATCCCGGCGAACTGCGACAGGACGGGGATGCCGCTGGCCTCGAGGTCGCGGAGCGGATCCGGTGTGCCGAATCCGCCGGAGAGGAACGGCAGGCTCACGCGCGGGACGTTGCCCTCGATGCGCGGCGACCGCGCCACGCTGCCGCCGTCGATGCCGTTGAACACGATGTCGGACAGGAAGCGGGCCAGGGCCGCCGCGAGAACGTTGATCGCGACACCGACGACGAGCTGGTTGAGCCCCAGCTCGAGGCACAGCACCGCCATGAGGAGGCCGAGCACGAGACCGCCGATGACGCCGCCGACGAGCGCCATCCAGGGGCCGCCGAACCATCCGAACAGGCCCGCACCCCACGTGCCGCCGATCCTCATGCCCTCGAGGCCGACGTTGATGACGCCCGCGCGCTCGGAGTAGAGGGCACCGATCGCGACGACCGCGATGGGCACGGTGAGACGCAGGGCCGATCCCCACGTCGAAGAGGACGCGATGCCGGGGGCGTCGCACACCCACGAGGCGATCAGGATGAGGCCGAAGCCCAAGAGGACCCAGCTCAGGACGGTGCGCGCCCGCACACGACGCGCGTCGGCGGACCGCGAAGCGGCGGGGACAGTGGTCACAGCGCTCATGCCGCCGACACCTCCTTGGTTCGCCCGGCGCGGGTGCGCCGGATCGCAGCGATCAGCGCGAGACGGCGTTCGCCGTTCTCGACGACCCAGTAGCCCAGCGCCGAGCTGAGCAGCACGACCGCGAGGAACAGGGTCCCCACCTCGGTCGGCAGCTTCACGATGCCGAGCACTTGTGCGCTGCGCTCCACGAACGCGAGCACGAGCGCACCCACGGCGGTGCCGATCGGATGCGAACGCCCCAGGAGCGCGGCAGCGAGACCGGTGAACATCAGGTCCGTCGGGAGGGTGCCGTCCAGACGGTGGGCGGTGCCTAGCACGTGCGGGAGCCCCACGAGTCCGGCGATCGCGCCCGAGGCCAGCAGCGACGTCACGATACGGCGCTTGACCGAGATGCCCGCCGACTCCGCGGCATCCGGGGACAGGTTCGCGACGGTCACGGTGTACCCCCAGACCGTCCGGTCCTGGAGCAGGAAGAACCCGACGCCGAGCAGGATCGCGAGGGGCAGGAAGCCCGAGATCTGCACGCGCCCACCGAAGTCCAGCAGCACCGGCATGGAGCCGTCGGGGCCGATGGGCGCGGATCCGGTGTTCTGGCCGCCGCCCGAGCGGAAGACGTCGGCGAGCAGCACCGCGACGACGGTCGTGGCGATCGCGTTCATGAGGATCGACGTGATCACCTCGTTGACGCCGCGGTACACCTTCAGCAGAGCCGGCACGAGCGCCCACAGCGCCCCCGCCAGCGCGCTGGCGAGCAGAGTGAGAGGCAACGTGAGCCAGATCGGCAGCGGCAGAGAGGCCGCGACCACCGCGCCGACGAGGGCGGCGACGCGGTACTGCCCGTCGACGCCGATGTTGAACAGCCCCATGCGCAGCGAGAACGCGGCGGCGATGCCGGCGAAATAGAGCGGGATCGCGTTGTTGACGGTGGATGCCAAGGACTCCGGCGTCGTGCCGTAGTCCCACATCACCTCGAAGGCGGAGGACGCGGAGTAGCCGGCGACGGTGAGGAACAGGGCCGTGACCAGGAGGGCCAGGAGGATCGCGATGACGGGTCCGGCCACGACGCGGAGGATGCGACGGATCATGCGGCGGCCTCTCCCCCGCGTGCGCCGGTCATGTACTCGCCGATCGTGCCCACGTCGGCACCGCGGGCATCGACCTCGGCGACGATGCGCCCGCGGTGGAGCACGAGGACGCGATCGGAGAGCGCGAGGATCTCGTCGAGGTCGGCGGACACCAGGAGCGTGGCCAGCCCCCGGTCGCGCGCCGCGGTCAGCTCGCTCCAGATGGCGGCCTGCGCACCGATGTCGACGCCGCGGGTCGGATGGGCGGCCAGGAGCAGGCGCGGTTCGCGCAGCAGCTCGCGCCCGACGATGAACTTCTGCTGGTTGCCGCCGGAGAGCGCCGAGGCCCGCGTGGAGGGGTCTCCGCCGCGCACGTCGAACGCGGTGATGATCTCGGCCGCCGCACGGGCCGCCTCGGACCGACGGAACCACGGTCCCCGGCGGACCGGCGGCAGCTGCTGGTATCCCAGGACGGCGTTCTCGCGCAGCGCGAGCGGCAGCACGATGCCGTCGCGGTGACGGTCCTCCGAGATGTAGCCCATGCCTCGCGCGCGCCGGTCGACCGTGCTGAGGGAGGTGACGTCATCGCCGTCGAGGAGCACGGTGCCGGTGGCATCCGCTCGTCCGATGAGGGCGGCGAGGAGTTCGGACTGGCCGTTGCCCTCGACGCCGGCGATACCGACGATCTCGCCCGACCGCACGCGCAGGTCGACGTCGGCGAGCGGGGGCACGGCGTCGTCGCCACGGACGCCGAGTCCGCGCGTCTCGAGCACGACCCGGTCGGACACCGGATGCGCGCGCGGAGCGACCACGGGCATCTCGGCCTTGACCATCAGGCGCGCGAGCTCGGGCGCGGTCGTCTCGGCCGGGACGGCGGTCCCGACGACGCGACCCGCGCGGATGACGGTGATGTCGTCGGCGAAGGAGAGCACCTCGTCGAGCTTGTGCGAGATGAAGATCACGGCGGCGCCCGCGCGGGTGAAGGCCCGCATGGCGGCGAAGAGCGCCTCGGCCTCGGCCGGGACGAGCACCGCCGTCGGCTCGTCCAGGATGATGATGCGCGCGTCGCGGTAGAGCACCTTCAGGATCTCGACGCGCTGCCGCATCCCGACACCGAGCGTCTCGATCTCGGCATCCACGGCGACCGGGAAGCCGGTGCGCTCGGCGAGCTCCGTGACCTTTCGACGCGCCCGCGCGGAATCGATGAAGACGGGGCCGCCCGGTTCACTGACGAGCACGATGTTCTCCCAGACCCGCAGTCCGGGAGCGAGCAGGAAGTGCTGGTGCACGATGCCGATACCGGCCGCCTGCGCATCGCGCGGCGAACGGAAGACCGTCGACCGGCCGTCGATCTCGATCGTCCCCTCATCGGGGCTCTCCTCGCCGGAGAGGATCTTCATGAGCGTCGACTTGCCCGCGCCGTTCTCGCCGACGATCGCGTGGACGCTCCCCGCGCGGACCGTGAGGTCGATCCGGTCGTTCGCGACGAACGCCCCGAATCGCTTCACGATTCCGCTCAGGCGCACCAGCACCTCCTGCTCGTCGGTCATCACAGCGCCGTCGGGACCGTGATCTTGCCGTCGATGATGTCCTTCTCGATGGATGCCATCTGGTCGGCGTACGCGTCGAGGAAGCCGCCCGAGGTCGAGTAGCCCACGCCGCCGTTCGACAGGTCGTAGCGCACCTCGCCGGGCTTCAGGGAACCGTCGAGGAACTGACCGATCGAGGTCTTCACCGCGACGTCGACGTTCTTGATGGCCGAGGTGAGGATGTACGGCTTGACGGAGTCGGCGACCGTCTCGTACACGTCGGCGTCGACACCGATCGCCCAGTTCTTCTTGGCCGTCGTCGAGCTGGCGGCGGCCTCTTCGTAGACGCCCTGGCCCGAGCCGCCCGCGGCGGTGTAGACCACGTCCGCGCCGCCCGCGTACATCGATGCGGCCGCTTCCTTGCCCTTGGTCGGGTCGGAGAAGCCGGTGAAGTCACCGAGGGGCGCGAGGTAGGTCTTGTCGACCACGATCGAGGGGTCGATCGAACGCGCGCCGGCTTCGAAGCCGGTGTAGAAGTTCTGGATGCTGGGCTGGTCGACTCCGCCGACGAAGCCGATGTGCTTCGTCTGCGACGTGAGCGCGGCGGCCACGCCCACCAGGTACGACGACTGCTCGGCCGCGAACGAGATCGTGGTGACGTCGTCGATGACCGTGCCCGCGTCGGCGTCGACCTGCACGAACGCGGTGTCGGGGTGCGCGGTCTCGGACATCGGCTGCTGCCACTGGAAGCCGATGCCGATCGCCAGTGCGGCGTTCTGCGAGAGGGCGAGGTCCACGCGGTCCTGGTAGTCGTCGGTGTTCGGGCTCGACAGCTCCAGCGGCGAGAAGTCGTACTCCCCCTCGGCCTCGGTGAAGCCCTTGTAGGCGCTGTCCATGAACGAGAAGTCGCCCGTGGTCCCGAACAGCAAGGCGACGGTCGGGCCGTCCGACGAGCTGCTCGCGGACCCGGTGTCGGCGGTCTTCCCGCCGCATCCGGTGAGGGCGAGAGCGGCGACGGTGAGCACGCCCCCCATGGTCAACAGGGAACGGGTGAGAGGGCGAGGCATGGGACTCCTTCGGGTGGGGGTGCGGGTCGAAATGTAATCGATTGCAAGACGGTCGGAGTGAGTCGGGGGAATACGACCGAAAGCCACCCTAGCCATGACCGTTATAACGCGCGATTTCCTCCGTGTTGCGTTCTGGTTTCACCACTGTCTCTCTCGCAATCGATTGCGTACCATGGCGACGTGATCGATCTGGACCCGACCGACGAGCGCGCGACTCTGGCGGACGTCGCCGCCGAAGCCGGAGTCTCGACCGCGACGGCCTCGCGCGCCCTGTCGGGCTCTCGCCCCGTGTCGTCCGAGACGCTGAAGCGGGTCCGCGCAGCCGCCACCCGCCTGGGGTACCGGCACAACGCCGTCGCCAGCGCCCTGCGCTCCAGCCGCACGCAGAGCGTCGGCCTCGTCCTCCCGCGCTACGCCACGGTGTTCCTGTCGGCGCTGATCGAATCCGTTACCGAGAACCTGGACGCACAGGGAATCGGCGCCCTCTTGCGCTACGTCGCCCCCGACGGCGCGGATCACGACGAACGGATCGCCGATCTTCTCGACCGTCGCGTCGACGGGCTCATCGTGTGTCCGCCCACGATCGAGGCCAGTGGCCACGCGCAGCGTCTGTCGCACGGACTGCCCCTCGTCCAGGTCGGCCGGTTCCTCGACCCGCAGACACCCAGCGCGGTCAGCCTCGACGAAGAGGCCTCGGCCGCCGTCCTCGCCCACCACCTCGCCGAGACGGGGACACGGACGGTGACGGTCATCGGGCTCGATCCCGACGCCCCCGCCGATGCGCGACGCATCGCATCGGTGTCGCGGGCGTGCGCCGACGTCGGCATCCAGACGCCCACCGTCGTCCACCGCGGCAGCGACCTCTTGGCCGGCGTAACGGCGGCGGAGGGACTGTGGGACCGTGTCGGCCGCGACGAATCCCTGGTGTGCGCCAACGACGACGTCGCCACCGGCGTCCTGACCGTCCTGCGTGCCCGCGGCGTACGCGTACCCGACGACGTGCAGATCGCGAGCCTGCTCCAGCTCTACCCCGATGCGCAGGGGATGCCGCTGACCTCGCTCCGCCACCCGTGGCACGAGATGGGCGCCGAGGCCGTCGAGATGCTCGAGCTCGCGCGACGCACCCGTGTCGCGGCGCGGCGACGCACGAGCCTGCCCGCCGAGCTCGTGCGCGGCGCCAGCACTCGGACCCCGAAGGAGAGAATGTGACCGCCGTCGACCTCGTCATCCGTCACGCCCGGGTCGCGGCCGAGTCCCGCCGCCCCGCCGCGGGCTACCCCGACCTCCCCCGCGAAGACGTTGCGGCGCGGGGCGGGCTGAGCGATCTGCCCGCGCACAGCATCGGCGTG
>NZ_CAKKMM010000056.1:0-16344 GCF_918698205.1 Microbacterium sp. Bi128
CTGTTGACCGCCGCCGACCCCGCTGCGGCGGTCGGCGGCGTGTCGATCGCCGGCCCCGACGGCAGCGCGACCGTGTCGCCCGACTACGCCACCGAGGTCACCGTCTCGGGCTCCGGCTTCCAATCCGTCGCCAACGGCTTCGGCGGGGTGTACGTGCTGTTCGGCTGGGTCGACGACCCCGCGGGAGGCTCGTGGCGCCCCAGTGCGGGCGGGCTGGTCGGCGAGGACTACCGGTACGTGCCGGACGCCGAGTCGGCAGAGAACAACGGCTTCCAGCGTTTCCTCGCCTTCCCCGGCAGTCAGACCGAGAGCTCGGCGAACGGCACGATCGGCGCAGACGGGTCGTGGACCGTGCGCATGGTGGTCCCGGGTGCCGTGTTCGAGAGCCAGGATCGCGAGGGACGCGTGACCTCGGTGGACTGCCGGCGCACGACGTGCGGCATCATCACGATCGGCGCGCACGGGGTCAAGAACGCCAACAACGAGACCTTCACACCCGTCTCGTTCGGGACGGCCGCCGCGGGGGCGGCATCCGGATCTCCCGCCGCTCCGACGGATGCCGCGGGCGCGGCCGGTGCCGTGCGCGTCGGCGTCGAGTCGGCCACCGTTGCGGCCGGATCGTCGATCGTCTTCACGGGGCAGGGCTTCACCCCGGGGGAGCAGGTCGTGGCGTCGCTGGACGGCGGGCTGACGGCGGTGGGGCCGCTCACGGCGGGAGCCCGCGGCGAAGTCGCCGCCGCGCTGCCCGTTCCCCGCGACATCCGCGACGGGACGCACCTGATCACCCTGCGCGGTGCGGGATCGGGGAGCGTGGCCGAGGCGGAGGTGAGCGTCACCGGCGGAACGGTCGAGGTCGTCGCCACGACGCCGACGGTGCCGACCTGGGCGATCGTGATGATGCTCGGGTGCGTCGCGCTCGCGGCGGCGCTGGTGATCGCGAGCGTCGTGACGGCCCTCGTGCGGGCGCGCGCGCGACGTCGCGCCCGGCGGGCGGCATCCGGATCTTCTCCGGCGCCGGGCGAGCCGCCGGGCGAGCCCGCGGGCGGTCCCGCGGGTGCCCCCGCAGAGCCGGTCGCCACGGGGGCCCGGTCATGAGGGGCCGGGGTCTGCTGCGCGCGGCCCTCGCGGTCGCGGTCGCCCTGGGCGTCGGGGCGTCCCCGGCCGCGGCCGCGGGACCCGACGAGATCGTGGTCACCGTCCCCGGACCCGGCGGTCCGGCCGCGGGCGACGGGACGATCCGCAATGCGCAGCTGCGGTGGGGACTGAACGCCGAGTCCGGGGGAGGGGCGTTCGCGGGCGGATGCAACTTCCTCAGCGCCGGGCTCGCCGGCGACGCCGGGGGTGCCCGGGTGTGGCGGGAGGGCGACGGCCTCTACCGCGCCCAGGACGGCGCCGTCCGCATCGAGAAGCCCACCGCCGACGGCGGGTGGGCAACCGCGTCGTGGGACACGAAGTGCCGGGATCCGCGCGGGGCCGCCGTGTCGGCCTCGTCGACGTCGAGCACCACCGGGAACCAGGTCGTGATCGACGGGGGGACGGGGACGCGTCGTGACGGGGCGGTCGAGATCCGCTGGGCGGGCTCGTTCACCGTGGCCTTCTACGGCGGGATGACGTACTGGAGCGTCACGGATCCCGTGCTCACCCTCGACGCGTCCGGGAACGGGCGCCTCGTGGGGCGCGCCGGCGGATACGGGACGTCGATGGACGACATGACCGCGTGGACCCCGATCGCCCCGCGCGAGGTCGTGCTCGCCGGCCTCCGTTCCGCCGCCGTGTCCGCCGAGAGCGGGTTCTCGGTGACGCCCGAGTACCTCGGGATCGCGACCGCCGGGGGCGGCCAGATCGCGCGCTCCGACGCGAACGCCGCCCACTGGGGATCGTTCCCGCAGTCGTTCGTCGACTTCCACCGTCTGACGGGTCAGCAGGGGTACTGGCTCACCACGGGCGGAGTCCGGGATGCCGCGAAGCCGGCGTCTCCGCTCACCGTCAGCTACGACGCCGATGCCCCGGTCGCCGTGCCCGCGGCATCCGGTGGGGGTGTATCGGCGGCCGCGGCGGCGAACAACCCGCTGCGACGCGCCCCCGCGGCGCTCGACCCGGCCGCACCCGCGCTGTCGTTCCTCGCGGTCAACGCCCCCCTGACGACGCAGCCCCAGGGGCCGGGGCTCGTGCCCGACGCCCGCGGGGCGATGTCGCCTCTCGTGCTGCCGTTCCTCGGATCCGCGGCCGCGCTGAGCCTGGCGATCATCGCCGTGCTGAGCATGATGCGGGCGCTGCCGTGGCAGCGTTCCGGTGCGGTGGCAGCGCGGCAGTCGGGCCCGGGCCGCGAGACAGCAACCGGCTGACATCCCCACTGCACGCCGCCGGGAAATTGTCAGCGCGGTGCAGTCTCGCGGCCCGGGGCTGCCGAGAACGGCCGCGACCCGCGTCGATGTCACCGGGCGCGTCTAGGGTGAAGCCCATGGAATTCGGCATCTTCGTCCCGCAGGGCTGGCGCTTCGACCTGGTGGGCATCGACCCCGCCGACCAGTGGCGCGCGATGAGCGCGCTCGCCCAGAGCGCCGACGAGGGGCCGTGGTCCTCGATCTGGGTCTACGACCACTTCCACACCACGCCGGTGCCGAGCGCCGAGGCCACGCACGAGGCGTGGACGCTCATGGCCGCGTTCGCCGCCGTCACCGACCGCGTGCGTCTCGGACAGATGTGCACGTGCATGGGCTACCGCAACCCGGCGTACCTCGCGAAGATCGCGGCGACCGTCGACCTGATCTCGGGCGGGCGTGCCGAGATGGGCATCGGCGGCGGCTGGTACGAGCACGAGTGGCGCGCCTACGGCTACGGCTTCCCGCCGATCGCCGAGCGGCTCGGGCGCCTGCGCGAGGGCGTCGAGATCATGCACCAGGCCTGGACCACCGGATCGGCGACGCTCGCCGGCAAGTACTACGACGTCGACGGCGCGATCGTGCAGCCGCAGCCCCTGCAGTCCGGCGGCATCCCCCTGTGGATCGCGGGCGGCGGCGAGAAGGTCACGCTCAAGATCGCGGCGCAGTACGCGTCGTACACGAACTTCGGCGGGTCGCTCGACGAGTTCGACCACAAGTCCGCGGTCCTCCGCGGCCACTGCGAGGCCCTCGGCCGTGACTTCGGCGAGATCACCCGCTCGACGAACTTCAACACGATCGTCGCCGAGACCGAAGCCGAGGCCGACGAGCGTCTGGCCGCGGTCGTGGCGCGCCTGCGTCCCCACGTCGGCGACGAGCGGGCGGATGCCATCGAGGCCGACTACCGCTCCTCCGACACGTTCGGCACGCCCGAGCAGATCGTCGAGCGCCTGCGCGCGCGTGCCGACCACGGTCTCGGCTACGCCATCCAGTACTTCCCCGAGGCCGCGTACGACACCTCCGGCATCTCGCTGTTCGAGCGCGAGGTGGTCCCCGCTCTCCGCGCGCAAGGCGCGTGAGGGGTCAAGAACTGTCGCCTCCGGCGCGCCGAAGCGACAGTTCTTGGCCCCTCACGTGAGCTGCGGGTCAGACGAGCGGGGCGACATCCGAATACGCGTCGGGCTCGACGGGCGGGGTGGATGCCGGGGCGTCGAAGACCCGCGCGCGGTGGGTCGTGGCATCCCAGGTCGGCCATCCCGGATCGCCGTCGTGGGCGAAACGGATCGCGGCTTCGTGCATCGCGGCGGCGAGGTCGGCGGGCGGAACGTCGCCCGCGATCGCGGCGACCCCGTCGGCGTCGAGGCGATCGAACCAGAACGGCACGTCGAGGCAGTGGCAGGCGAAGCCGATCGACGGTGACCGCCACGCGAAGCGATAGACCCACGTCGGGGCGGTCCCCCGCGCGCGTGCCGTGCGGAGCACGACCGAACGGATGACGCGATCCGAGACGTAGCCGCCCAGGAGGGCCGCCGACCCGCGCCGCCGCGACCGGGCGAGGTACGCGCGACGGCGGGAGCGCCCGACGCCGAGGACCGCGAGAGCGAGCGGCACGGGAACCAGGCGCAAGGGCTTCCGCCAGCGTGCGGTGAGCATCGTGAACTCGTCGTCCGTGGCGCCGATCACGAGCGGCACGTCCGCGGCGGCGCCGTCCGCGAGGGCGTCGAGCGGCGCGCGGGGGAGCAGGTCGCCGTCGACCACCGGGCCGATCGGCAGTCCGTCGTCGAGCAGCGTGGTGAGGCCCGACAGGCGCGGCCGTCCCGTCGGCTTCTGCGCCCGTTGCTGCAGCTCGAGCAGATGCTCTTCGGGGAGGCGGGCGAATCCGTCGCGGTCGGCCGGCACCCCGGCGAGGGCCGCGATCCGCTCGGCGAACCGGCGCGCGGCCGGAGCGGTGACGGCCCCGATCGCGGGCGAGACGGCCATCGCCCCGCGGAACAGCCCGGATGCCGCGGGGCAGGCCAGCAGCGCCAGCACCGATCCGCCGCCCGCCGACTGCCCGACGATCGTCACCCGCGCGGGGTCTCCGCCGAAGGCGGCGATCTCGTCGCGCACCCACTCCAGAGCGGCGATCTGATCGCGCAGACCCCGGTTCGACGGGGCACCGTCGATGTGCCCGAACCCGTCGAAGCCCAGCCGGTACGAGACGACGACCGTCACGACGCCGTCGCGCGCGAACGCGTCGCCGTCGTACCAGCGGCTGGCGGGCGACCCCGAGGTGAACCCGCCCCCGTGGATCCACACGAGCACCGGGAGTGCGGCATCCGGTGTCGCCCCGGCGGGCGCGAAGACGTTGACGTTCAGCGTCGCGTCTCCGGGCACGCTCGGTTCGGGGATCAGCGTGATGCCGGTGTCGCCGCGCTGGGCGGTCGCCCCGTACTCCGTGGCGTCGCGCACGCCCTCCCACGGGGCGGCCGGCCGCGGAGCGGCGAACCGCAGCGCTCCGACGGGAGCCTGGGCGAACGGGATGCCGAGGAAGACCGCCGTCCCGCCGCGCGCGAACCCGCGCACGCGGCCCCGGGTGGTGGCGACGACGGGGTCCCGGGCATCCATCGCCCCATCCTCTCGTGCCATCCGCGTGAGTCGCGAAGAATTGTCGCCTGGCGAATGCTCAGGGCGACAAATCCTGGCGACTCACGCGCTCGGCCTGCGGCCTCAGGCGTCGCGGCGCGCGCCCTGCGACGGCGTTACGGTGAAGACGTTCGGGGCGCGGAATCCGGATGCCGCGAACGCGGCGTGTACGGCGTCGGTCGCCGCGGGCACGAGGTCGGCGGGGATCAGGGCGATCGCCGCGCCGCCGAAGCCGCCGCCGGTCATGCGCGCGCCGAGGGCGCCCGCGGCCAGGGCCGTCTCGACGGCGAGGTCGAGCTCGGGAACCGAGATCTCGAAGTCGTCGCGCATCGAGGCGTGCGAGGCGGTGAGCAGGTCGCCGATCGCGCGCGGGCCGTCGGCGTCGAGGGCGGCGACGGTGTCGAGCACGCGCTGGTTCTCGGTCACGATGTGCCGCACGCGGCGGAAGGTCACGTCGTCGAGGATCTCGGCGGCGCGCGGCAGATCGTCGACGGTGAGGTCGCGCAAGGCCGGCACGCCGAAGGCGGCGGCGCCCTTCTCGCACGAAGCGCGGCGCTCGCGGTAGCCGCCCGAGGAGTGGGCGTGCTCGACGAGCGTGTCCACGACGAGGATCTCCAGACCCGCCTCGGCGAAGCCCAGGGACACCGGCCGGGTCTCGAGCGTGCGGCAGTCGAGGAACGTCGCCGCGTCGGCGACGCCGAGCATCGAGGCCATCTGGTCCATGATCCCGGTGGGCGCCCCGACGGCGTCGTTCTCGGCCGTCCGGCCCACGCGGGCCAGCGCCACGGCATCGAGCCCCGCGCCCCAGACGTCGTTGAGGGCGGAGGCCACGGCCCCCTCGATCGCCGCCGACGACGACAGTCCGGCACCCACCGGCACTTCGGAGGCCAGGGCGATGTCGACGCCCCGGGGCGTGGCATCCGGGGCCGCGGCGCGGAGCGCCCACGCCACACCCAGCGGGTAGCCCGCCCAGTCGAGGCCGCCGGCGGCGATGCGGGCGTCGAGCTCGGACAGTCGCACCTCGACGGCCTCGTCGGCGAAGGTCGACCGCACGCGGATCACGTCGTCGGAGCGGACGGCCACCGCGGCGGCGGTGCGCTGCGCGATCGCGAACGGCAGGACGAAGCCCTCGTTGTAGTCGGTGTGCTCACCGATGAGGTTGGCGCGCCCCGGTGCCGACCAGACGCCGACGGCATCAGCGTCCGTCAGGGTGGCGAGCAGGGCGCGGGCGTCGTCGACGGCGGTCATGCCGTCACCTCCGGGACGGTCTCGAGGGCGGCGCGCAGGCGTTCGGCCTGGGCCTCGGGGGTGATGTCGCCGATCCACGCGCCCATGGCGGCCTCGGATCCGGCGAGGTACTTCAGCTTGTCGGCGGCGCGGCGGGGCGACGTGATCTGCAGGTTCAGTCGCACGCCGTCCCGTGCCCGCCCGACCGGTGCCTGATGCCACGCGGCGATGTACGGGGTGGGGGTGTCGTACAGCGCGTCGATGCCGCGCAGCAGCCGCAGGTAGAAGGGGGCGAGCTCGTCGCGTTCGGCATCCGTCGTCTCGGCGAGGTCGGCCACGTGGCGGTGCGGCAGCACGTGCACCTCGATGGGCCAGCGCGCCGCGAACGGCACGAACGCCGTCCAGTGCTCGCCGCGCAGGACCACGCGCTCGCCGGCGCCCTCGAACTCGAGGATGCGCTGGAAGATGTCGGGCGAGGTGCGGGCGACGGTGTCGAGCAGGCGCTGCGTGCGCGGGGTGACGTAGGGGTAGGCGTAGATCTGCCCGTGCGGGTGGGGGAGAGTGACGCCGATCTCCTGCCCGCGGTTCTCGAACGGGAAGACCTGCCGGATGCCGGGCAGTGCCGACAGCGCCGCGGTGCGGTCGGCCCACGCCTCGATGACGGTGCGGGCGCGCGTGCGCGACAGCGTGCCGAACGAGCCCTCGTGCTCGGGGCTGAAGCACACCACCTCGCACCGTCCGACGGAGGTGCGGGTGCGACCGAGGCCCAGATGCTCGAGGTCGTCGTCGCCGCGCGGCGGGTCGACGGCGGCGGGCGCGTCGTCGGTGGCGACGTCGAGCGCGGGGCCGAACGACGGCGACTTGTTCTCGAACACGGCGACGTCGTAGCGCGAGGGGATCTCGGACGGGTTCGTCGGCGTCTGCGGAGCGAGCGGGTCGAGGTGCGCGGGCGGAAGGAACGCGCGGTTCTGACGATTGGATGCCACGGTGATCCAGTCGCCCGTGAGGATGTCTTGCCGCATCGTCGCCGTGGCGGGCCGCGGGTCGAGCGTGCGGGCGTCGACGGAGCGCGCGGGGCCGAGCGTCGTGTCGGCATCGTCGAAGTAGATGAGCTCGCGGCCGTCGGCCAGGCGCGTGGGGCGTTTGACGACTCCGGCGCCGAGCGCCACTGCGGTGGGGCTGTCCGTGTTCACGATAACACGCTACATTCCGGCCGTGATATCGTCAACACGGGAGGCGATCATGCGAGTGTCCATGGCCGATGTGGCCGCAGCGGCGGGGGTGTCCGCCCAGACCGTCTCGCGCGTGGCCAACGGCAGCCCGCGCGTGGATCCCGCCACCCGTGCCCGCGTCGAGACGGCGATGAGCGACCTCGGTTATCGCATGCACCGCGCCGCGCGCGCCCTCCGCACCGGGCAGACCTCCACGATCGGACTGGTCGTGTCGACGCTGGCCTCGGTCGGCAACTCGCGGATGCTGCAGGCGATCTCCGAAGCGGCGGCCGCCCGCGACTACGCCCTGGCCGTCGTGACGGTGGGGGAGCGCGGCATCCGGGACGCCTTCGCGCGCCTGCGCGCCCAGGGCGTCGACGGCGCCGTCGTGCTGAACGAGGCGACCGAGCTCGTGCGCGACACCGATCCGCCCGCCGACCTGCACCTCGTCGTGGTGGATTCGCCGCCCGACGAGCGATTCTCGATCGTGCAGACCGATCACGCCGGCGGTGCCCGCCTCGCCACGGAGCATCTGCTCGCCCTCGGCCACCCCACGGTTCATCACATAGCCGGGCCCGCACGGTCGTTCGCCGCCGCCGAACGCGAGCGCGGGTGGCGTGCCGCACTGTCCGACGCCGGGGTCGCGGCGCCCGAGCCGGTCCGCGGCGACTGGACCTCGGCATCCGGTCATTCCGCCGTCGCCGCTCTGACCGGTGCCACCGCGGTCTTCGTCGCGAACGACCAGATGGCCCTCGGCGCGCTGCGGGCGTTCGCCGACGCCGGGCGACGCGTGCCCGACGACGTCGCCGTGGTCGGTTTCGACGACATCGTGGATGCCGCCGAGTACCGCCCGCCCCTCACCACCGTGCGGCAGGACTTCGACGCCCTGGGGCGCGACGCGGTCGCGGCGCTCGTCGCCGCGATCGAGGGCGGCGCGCCGGTGGCGCAGACGGTTCCGGCGACCCTCGTCGTGCGGGCCAGCGCGCGCTGATCGCGGCGTCCGGGGCGCGTTCCGTGCAGCGGGGCGGTCATCGAGCACCCCACTGCACGAATCCCGCCGCGAACCGTGCCGACGCGTCTACTCCTCGAGCTGCCCCAGCGACGGGGCGGCGACGAAGCCCGCGACCGTCTCGGCCGCTTGCTCGAGCTCGAGCACCACGATCTCGTTCGCGCCCGCGCGCAGCACCGGAGCGGGGACGTACAGCGTCCGCTGCGGCACGTTCCGCCAGTACCGGCCGAGGAAGAAGCCGTTGACGAACGCAAAGCCCTTGCCCCACGCCGCGGTGTCGAGGAACAGGTCGGTGGCCGCGTCGAGGTCGAAGGTTCCGCGGAGCAGCGAGCGGCCGGCCGAGCCCGTGCCCGTGCCGGTGGCCGCCGCGAGGTCGACGGGAGTCGCCGTCCACCCGGTGAGCGGTGCGCCGCCGAGGGTCACTCCGCCGATCAGTCCCTTCGGCTCGCCGAGGCGATCGGCGTAGTTCACGCGGCCCTGGTCCTCGACGAGGACGGTGAGCCGCAACCCGGCGGGGATCATGAGCGCCCGCTCGTGCAGCGAGCGCGACAGCCGGCCCACCGGCGCGCCGTCAACGTGGATCCAGGCCAGGTCACGCACTTCGCCGACCACGAGCGGGGCGGGGCCGTCCGTCGCGGGAAGGTCGACGTCGTACCGCACGAGCGGCCCGAGGTGACCGAGCTCCTCGAACGTCACGGGCGCCTCGGTGGAAGAACCGGTGGATGCCGGCATCCAGTCGCCCTCGCCCGAGAGCGCGACCTCGAATGCGGGGGCATCCGGGCGCGGGCCCGGCACGTCGGCGGGCACGGGCGCGTACTTCGCGATGACCTCGCGGAACGCGTGGAACTTCGCCGTCGGGTGCCCCGACTCGTCGATCGGGGCGTCGTAGTCGTAAGAGGTGACGATGGGGTCGAAGCGGCCCTTGTCGTTCGCGCCGTTCGTGGTGCCGAAGTTCGTGCCGCCGTGCACCATGTAGATGTTCACCGACGCTCCGGCCGCGAGCAGCACGTCGAGGTCGTGGGCGGAGGCGGCGGGGTCGGTCGTGTGGTGGATGCTGCCCCACCAGTCGAACCAGCCGTCCCAGAACTCCGAGCACATGAGCGGACCCGTGGGCTGGTGCTCGCGCAGCGTCGCGAGACGCTCGGCCGAGCGGGAGCCGAACGAACCGGTCAGGTGCAGCTCGGGGAGGCTGCCGTTCTCGAGCATCCAGGGCATCGGCTGATCGACGGTGGTCAGGGGCACGGTGATCCCGGCGTCGCGCGTGACGCGCACGAGTTCGCGCAGGTAGTCCTTGTCGGAGCCGTAGGCGCCGTACTCGTTCTCGATCTGCACGAGCACGACGTTGCCGCCGCGGTCGATCTGCCGCGAGGCGACGATCTCGTACACGCGCTCCAGGTATCCCGTGACCGCGGCGAGGTACTGCGGCTCGGACCGCCGCAGGCCGATCCCCGGCGTCGAGGTGAGCCACACCGGCAGCCCGCCGTTGTGCCACTCGGCGCAGATGTAGGGGCCGGGGCGCACGATCGCGTGGAGGCCCTCGGCGGCGACGAGGTCGAGGAAGCGTCCGAGGTCGTTCCAGCCCGTGGCATCCCATTGCCCGCGCACGGGCTCGTGCGCGTTCCACGCGACGTAGGTCTCGATGGTGTTGAGCCCCATCGCCTTGGCGGTGCGGATGCGGTCGGCCCAGTGTTCGGGGTGGATGCGGAAGTAGTGGAGCGTTCCGGAGATGACCTGGAAGGGCTCGCCGTCCAGCAGGAAGTCGGTCTCGCCGATGGTGAAGGTGGTCACGGTGTCTTTCGGTCTCAGGCGGCCAGCTGCACGCGGACGCGCGCCCAGGCGAGCGGGGGGAGGGTGAAGCGCAGGATGCCGTCGGCCACCTCGACCGGGAGGGCCGCGGGCGCCACCGGTTCGGCGTCGGCGGAGTTGGTGGTGTGGCGATCGCCGCCCTCGGGCACGGTGATCACGACGGCATCGACGGATGCCACGGGCCCCAGGTCCAGCTCGACCTCGGTCGCGGAGTCCAGCGAGCGGTGCGCGAGGAAGACGTGGGCGACGTCGCCGTCGACGGTGGCGATCGCATCCACCGCGTCGACCTCGCCGTGGCGGGCCGTGGCGATGCGAGCGCCGTCGACGCGGACGGGCACGACGCGGCCGGTCGCGGCCTCGGCGGTGAGTCGGAAGGGGTGGAACGTCGTCTGCCGCCAGGCGGGACCGCCGTCGGGCTCGGTGCGGATGGGGGCGATGACGTTCACGAGCTGCGCGAGGTTCGCCATCGAGACGCGGTCGGCGCAGCGCAACAGGGTGATCAGGAGGGATCCGACGACGACGGCGTCGGTGACGGTGTAGTCGTCCTCGATGAGACGCGGCGCGATCGGCCAGTCGCCGGTGAAGACGCGGGGCTTGTCGACCTCGTTCCACCGCGTCTGGTTCCAGACGTTCCACTCGTCGACGCTGATGCCGATCCGTTCGCCGTCGGGGGTGCGGGCGTCGACCTCGTCGATGATGTCGGCGACCTCGCCGATGTAGCGGTCCAGCGCGGCGCCGCTGGCGAGGAAGCTCGCCGGGTCGGACGGGTCCTCTTCGTAGTACGCGTGCACCGAGATGTGGTCGACGAGTCCGGCGGTGTGGCGCAGCACCGTGCGCTCCCAGTCTCCGAACGTGGGCATCTCGTGGTTGGAGCTGCCGGCGGCGACGAGCTCGATCCCGGGGTCGAGGAACCGCATCATCCGGGCGGTCTCGGCGGCCAGGCGCCCGTACTCGTCGGCGGTCTTGTGGCCGATCTGCCACGGCCCGTCCATCTCGTTGCCCAAGCACCACAGCCGGATGCCGAAGGGCTCGTCGCGGCCGTTCGCGCGGCGGCGGTCGCTCAGCGCGGTGCCGGACGGATGGTTGGCGTACTCGAGGAGGTCGGCGGCCTCGGCGACCCCGCGCGTGCCGAGGTTCACCGCTTCCATGACCTCGAGGCCGGCGGCATCCGCCCACTCGGCGAACTCGTGCAGACCCACGTGGTTGGTCTCGGTGCTGTGCCACGCGGCATCCAGGCGCACCGGCCGCTCGGCGCGGGGGCCGACGCCGTCCTCCCACCGGTAGCCCGAGACGAAGTTGCCGCCGGGGTAGCGCACCACCGTCGCCCCGAGCTCGCGGACGAGGTCGAGCACGTCGGCGCGGAAACCGGTGTCGTCGGCCGTGGCGTGACCGGGCGAATGGATGCCGTCGTATACGCAGCGACCCATGTGCTCGACGAACGTGCCGAACAAGCGGCGGGGCACCTCGTGTCCGGTCTGGTGCGGGTCGATCGAGATGCGGGTGGGGGAGGTCATGCGGCTCTCCTGGAGCGGTAAGGGAAGGGGCGGGTCGCTCGCTCACGCTGCGACCCGCCCCCGATCATCGGCTTACTTGTTGACGGTGAAGCCCTGGTCGTTGCCGTACTGGACGAGCTGGTCCTGCCACGCGGTCAGACCCGCGTTGAGGTCGCCCTTCGTGGCGTACGCCTGACCCACGGTGTCGCCGTAGATGCTGTTGGCGTAGACCTGGAACGGCAGGTAGCTCCAGCCCTTGCGGACCTCGCTCGAGGCCTGCGTCAGTACCTCGTTGATCTTCTGGCCGCCGAAGTAGTCCGACGCCTTCTCGACGAAGGCGGGGTCGCTCAGCTGCGCGGTGGTGGAGGGGAATCCGCCCGACGCGGCGAAGATCTTCAGGCTCTCCTCGTCGTTGTTGAGCCACTTCAGGAAGCCCGCGGCCAGGGCCGGGTTCTTGCTCTGCTTGGTCACGGCCTGGCCGCCGCCGCCGTTCTCGGCGGTCACGGCCTTGCCGTCGTAGGTGGGGATGGGGGCCACGGCCCACTTGCCCGCGCCGTCGGGAACCGACGACTCCAGCACACCCGGCATCCAGGCGCCGATCACGAGCGAGGCGATCGAGCCGTCACCGAGGCCCTTGAACCACTCGTCGCTCCAGCTCGGGGTGTCCGAGAGCAGGCCGCCCTCGATGAGGCGGTTCCAGTTGTCGGCGAACTTCTTCGAGCCGGAGTCCTGCAGGTCGATGGTCACGTCGGTGCCGGAGGTCTGGAACGGGGTGCCGCCGGCCTGCCAGATCATGCTGGTGGTGAAGCCGGAGTCGCCGGTGTCGGCGGTGATGAACTTGGTCGGGTCGGCGGCGTGCAGCTTCTCGGCCGCGGCGACGTACTCGTCCCACGTGGTCGGGACGGCGATGCCGAACTGGTCGAAGACCTCTTTGTTGTAGAACAGGGCCATGGGGCCCGAGTCCTGGGGGAGGCCGTAGATCTTGCCGTCGAAGTCGACCGAGCCCCACGTGCCGGGGCTGTAGTCGCCCGAGAGGTCGCCGAAGCCGTAGGGGGCGAGGTCGAGCAGCGAGTCCGACAGCGCGAACTGGGGGAAGGCGTAGTACTCGATCTGCACGACGTCGGGGGCGCCCGAGCCGGCCTTGATGGCGTTCTGGAGCTTGGTGTACTCCTCGGTGTTGGTCCCCGCGTTGACGAGGTTGACCTTCACGTTCGGGTAGGTCTTCTGGAAGGCCGCGACCTGGGCCTCGGCCGACGGCGTCCACGACCAGTACGTGAGCTCGCCGCCCTCCTGGAGCGCCTTCTCGATGTCGTCGGCGCTGCCGCCGTTGCTGCCACCGCCCGTGCTGCCGCCGGAGCAGGCGGTGAGCGCGCCCACCGAGAGCGCGGTGGCTGCCAGAGCGAACACGGCCCGCCGGGCGGCGGTGCCCTTGCGCATGAATGTCATCGGGATTCCTTCACTTCGTCGTTGTGGATGGTGTTGCGGGATTCCGGGGCAGGACGCTCCGGGTTTCGGGAGGGAGCTGTCGTCACTGCTTGACGCTTCCGGCGCTGAGGCCGGACTGCCAGAAGCGCTGCAGCACGAGGAACGCGGCGACGATCGGGATGATCGACAGCAGGGCGCCGGTGATCACGAGGTTGTAGATCGGCTGCGCGCCGACGCCGGTGGCCTGCGCGTTCCACTGGTTCAGGCCCACCGTCAGGGGGTACCAGGCGGGGTCGCTGAGCATGATGAGGGGCAGGAAGTAGTTGTTCCAGGTCGCGACCACCGCGAACAGCAGCACCGTGACGATGCCCGGGGTCAGCAGCCGGATCGAGATGGTGAAGAACGTGCGGAACTCGCCCGCCCCGTCCATGCGTGCGGCCTCGAGCAGCTCGGTGGGGATGGCATCCGTCGCGTACACCCAGATGAGGTACAGACCGAAGGGGCTGATGAGCGACGGGATGATGATCGCCCACGGGGTGTTGGTGATGCCCAGCTGGCTGAACAGCAGGAACGTGGGGACGGCGAGCGCCGTACCCGGGACGGCGATCGCGCCGAGGACGACCGCGAACACGGCCTTGCGCCCGCGGAAGTTGTACTTGGCCAGGCCGTAGCCGGCGAGGGTCGCCAGCAGCGTCGCCCCGCCGGCGCCGACCACGACGTACAGGAGCGTGTTGCCGAGCCAGCGCAGGAAGATGCCGTCGCGATAGGTCAGGGTCTGAGCGATGTTGTCGAAGAGGGCGAAGCTGTTGCCGGGGCCGAGTCCGAACGTGGTGAAGAGGTCGGGCTGGGTCTTGGTCGCGTTCATGACGAGCCAGAACAGCGGCACGAGCGTGTACAGCAGGTACAGGCCCATGACGATGCTGAGCACCAGCGACTTCTTGCTCTGCGTGGGCGAGGTGCGGGCGTAGCCGCGGCGCGTGCGCGAGCGGGAGGTGGTCACGGCCACGGTGTCGGTACGGGGTGCGGTCGCGGTGGTCATCGCGCCTCCTGACGAGAGCCGCGCAGCTGCACGACGTAGGCGATGACGGCGGTGATGACGCCCATGATGATCGCGACCGTGGCCGCGTAGTTGTACTGCTGACCCGCGAACGACAGGTTGTAGGCGTACATGTTCGGCGTGAAGAACGTCGTGATGGTGTTCGGCGCCAGGGGCTTGAGGATGTTGGGCTCGTTGAAGAGCTGGAAGCTGCCGATGATCGAGAAGATCGTCGCGATCACCACGGCGCCGCGCACCGCGGGGATCTTGATCGAGAAGATCGTGCGCCAGGCTCCCGCGCCGTCGATGGATGCCGCTTCGTACAGCTCGCCGGGGATCGTCTTCAGCGAGGAGTAGAAGATGAGCATGTTGTAGCCCACGAACTGCCACGTGACGATGTTGCCGATCGAGACCAGCATCCACTCGGGGACGAACGGCTGGATGACGGGGCCGCCGAGCAGGTCGTTGATGTTGCGGGTCAGGCCGAACTGGTCGCCGTAGATGTACCCCCACATGAGCACCGCCACGACGGCGGGAACCGCGTACGGCAGGAAGATCACCATGCGGTAGAAGCCGGAGGCGTGGAGGCGCGCGCTGTCGATCGCGAGGGCTGCGGCCAGGGCCAGCAGCAGCATGATCGGGACCTGGACGACGAGGAACAGGGCGACGCGGCCGAAGCCGTCCCAGAACTTCGGGTCGCTGAAGGCGGCGACGTAGTTGGCGAAGCCGACGAAGGCGTTGCCGCCGACCAGCTGGTCGCGGAAGAGGCTGAGGTAGACCGAGTAGGCCAGCGGCGCGAGGAAGACCAACGCGAAGACGATGGCGAACGGAGCGACGAAGAGCCAGCCGCGATCGTCGATTCGTGCGCGTCGCCGGCGGCGCGGGGTGCGCAGAGCGGGCGGGGGTGCCGCGGTGGTCGTCATCGTCCGGTGCCTCTTCTTTGGTGCGCATCTCGGCCGAGTCGCCGCGATGTTGACGTAAACATACCCAGCGACCGCTAGCATGTCAACGTCAACATCCGAGGGGGTAGCCGTGGGCGAGACGACGACGGTGTCGACCGCGACGGGCGGGCGCGGACGGCGTCGCGAAGTGTCGATGGCCGACGTGGCTGCGGCCGCGGGAGTGTCGGGGCAGACCGTCTCGCGCGTGGCCAACGGCCGGGCGAACGTCGATCCCGAGACCCGTCAGCGCGTGCTCGACGCCATGACCAGCCTCGGCTATCGACCGAACAGCGCGGCGCGGGCGCTGCGCTCGGGCCGCTTCCGCAGCATCGGCGTGATCATGTTCTCGCTGAGCTCCTACGGCAACACGCGCACCCTCGATGCGCTCGCGTCGGTGGCGGCGGCATCCGGATACTCGATCACCCTCATCACCGTGCAGTCGGCGTCGCAGTCCGACGTGTCCGGGGCGTTCCTGCGGCTGCACGAGCACGCCGTCGACGGCATCGTGATCCTCATCGAGAGGCACCGGCTCGGTGAGAACGAGCTCTCGATCCCCTCGGGGCTGCCGGTCGTCGTCGTGGACTCCAGCGCCGACTACCCCTACACCGTGGTCGACAACGATCAGGCGCAGGGAGCGCGGCTGGCGACCGAGCACCTCCTGGACCTCGGCCACGAGACGGTGTGGCACGTCTCTGGGCCGCCGGAGTCCTTCGCCGCCGAGCGGCGTCGCGATGCGTGGCGGGCGGCGCTGGAGGAGCGGGGATGCCGCATCCCCCCGCTCCAGATCGGTGACTGGACGGCCGAATCGGGGCACCGCATCGGCGCGGCCCTGGCGGCCGATCCCGCCGTCACCGCTGTGTTCGCGGCGAACGACCAGATGGCGCTCGGCGTCATCCAGGCGCTGCACGAGGCCGGCCGCGCGGTTCCGGGCGACGTGAGCGTCGTCGGGTTCGACGACATGCCCGAGTCGGCGAACTTCTGGCCTCCGCTGACCACGGTGCGACAGCGCTTCGAGCGCGTCGGCGAAGAGGCGATGAGCGCGCTGATCGCCGACATCGAGGGGGCCGGCGGCGAGCACGCCCGCACGCTCGTCCCGACCTCGCTGGTGGTGCGCGAGAGCTCCGGCCCGCGCGGCTGAGCGTGCCGCGGTCCTCGAGGCGCGGGGCGAGCGGAGGAGATCGGGGGAGCGG
>NZ_CAKKMM010000057.1:0-16102 GCF_918698205.1 Microbacterium sp. Bi128
TATCAAAACCGGTGATTGTCACGACACCGCCGAAGGCGAGCCCCAGCCCTACCAGGACCGGCCAGCGGAACCGGACTCCCCGGAAGAGTTGGAAGATCGCGATCCAGCCTGACTGAAGGCACACCAGCGCCGTCGCCGCCGCGACCGACGTCAGCTGCAGGGAGGTAATGAAGCACGCGAAGTGCAGGGCCAGGGCCACCGCCGCGGCGAGCGACCAGCGGAACTCGGCTCCGGTCACCTTTCCGAACTGACGGGGGTTGCGGACCACAACCGGACCGGCCATCACGACTGCTCCAATGGCGTTGCGCCAGAAAGCGATGGCGAGGGCACTGACCGACGTGGCGCCCAGCGTGGCGGCAATGAGGGGCCCCGACGAGGCCACACCCAGCACGCCTACGGCCGCAAGTAAGAAGTTCACGCTCCAACACTAATGGGACGGACAGCAGGGGCCCTTACGGCCGCTGCTCCTTGACGGGTGCATACCGCGGTGCCAATCTTAAGGCGCGGTCTCACGTTCCGGTCTCGCCATCATCGAAGAAGGAGACCATCATGGCGTCAATGATCCGCAAGAGCCTGGACGATCCCGAAGAGACGCGCCCCGTTGCCGAGGGCATGGGTCAGGTGGATCTCGTCAACCTCGAGGCCGGCCCGGTTGGACGGGCCACCTTCCTTCCGGGCTGGAAATGGTCAGACCACGTCAAGCCGATCGCCAAAACTGACAGCTGCATGGCCAGCCATACCGGCTACACGATTTCCGGCCGCATCAAAGTCGTCATGGACGACGGCGAAGAACTCGAATTCGGGCCCGGCGACTTCGGTGTGATTCCGCCGGGCCACGACGCCTGGGTCCTCGGCGACGAGCCCTACGTGTATATCGACTGGCAAGGGATGGCGGACTACGCCAAGCCGAAGGAGTGAGTGGGGAAGGCATGAAAAAAGCCCCGGACAGCGTTTCCGCTGTCCGGGGCTTTTCCTATGGTGGAGGCACGGGGACTCGAACCCCGAACCCCCTGCTTGCAAAGCAGGTGCGCTACCAATTGCGCCATGCCCCCATAAGAAGCAACCAGACAATCATACCCTAGGTCCGGAGAGCCGGTTTCCAGCTTCCATCCCCAGATTCCGGGCTAGTCAACCGTATCGGTTGAATTGCTCCAGACCACTTTCCGGGCTTCGGATTCCTGCACTTTCCTGTAGAGGAGGACGCCTGCGACCGTGGCTGCGATAACCAGCAACTTCTTCACATGCACCCCGTTCCGGTTCTGTCATGGACGAACCTTCACTAACCTCTGCCAGAACCAGTACAGGTTCCGTGGGCGTACCAGGACTTGAACCTGGGACCTCTTCGTTATCAGCGAAGCGCTCTAACCGCCTGAGCTATAGCCCCGTCTCGCTGACGTAACGTCGTCAACCTCGAAGACTTTACCTGAATCCCGAGGTTTTTCCGAATCGGCGTCAGTTGGAGGTGAAGCCCACGAGCAGGCCGCCCGTGACCTTGACCGCGAGGTTGTAGATGCCGGCGACGACGGCGCCCATCACAGTCACGACGATGAGGTTGAGGATCGCCACGATCGCGGCGAACGCCATCACCTGCGGCAGTCCGACGTACTGCGACAGCGTGGCGCTGCCGTCCGTGAAGCTCGCGAAGAACTCATCAGCCTTGACGATGAGTCCGGTCGCGCTCACGACGAGGTAGATCAGGAAGTACGACACGACCGTGACCACGGCGATCGCCACGGCAGCCAGGAACGACAGCTTCACGGCCGACCAGAAGTCGATGTACACCAGGCGCAGGCGCACCTGCTTCGCGGAGGTCTTGTGCGTCGACTTCTTGGCCAGCTTGTCGGCTACCGTGCTCATGCGTCAGTACTTTCCTCGGGGGTCTCGGAAGAGGAGGCGGTCTCGGCGGCGTCGTCTGCTGCCGGATCGGTTGCCGTCTCCGTCGTCTCGGCCAGGTTCCGCTCGCTGTTCCTCGCGATCGCGATGATGCGGTCATCGCCTCCGGCGCGAGCGAACACGACGCCCATGGTGTCGCGTCCCTTGGCGGGCACCTCGGCCACGGAGGAGCGTACCACCTTGCCGCTGGCAAGAACCACAAGGACCTCGTCGCCCTCGGAGACCATCATTCCGCCCGCGAGAACACCGCGATCCTCGGTCAGACGGGCCACCTTGATGCCGAGTCCACCGCGGTTCTGCATGCGGTATTCGGTGACGGACGTGCGCTTGGCGTACCCGCCCTCGGTCACGATGAAGACGAACTCGTCGTCCTTGGCGACGGATGCCGAGAGCAAGCTGTCGCCGGCACGGAAGTCCATGCCCTTCACACCCGACGTCGACCGGCCCATCGGGCGCAGCGCGCTGTCGGTGGCGGAGAAGCGCAGGGACATGCCGAGGCGGCTGATGAGGAGGATGTCGTCGCCCTCGTCCACCAGCAGAGCGCTCACGAGCTCGTCCGCGGCACCGGGCTCGGTGTCGTCACCGTCGTCCGAGGCCTGACCGCGCAGCTTGATCGCGATGACACCGCCCTGACGGTTGGTGTCGTACTCGGTGAGGCGCGTCTTCTTCACCAGTCCCGCACGCGTGGCCAGCACGAGGTACGTCGCGACGGTGTAATCGCGGATGTCGAGGATCTGGGCGATCTCTTCGTCCGGCTGCAGCGCGAGGAGGTTCGCGACGTGCTGGCCCTTGGCATCCCGACCCGCCTCGGGGACCTCGTAGGCCTTCGAGCGGTAGACGCGGCCCTTGTTCGTGAAGAACAACAGCCAGTGGTGCGTCGTCGTGACGAAGAAGTGCTCGACGACGTCGTCGGCGCGCAGCTGCGCACCCTTCACGCCCTTGCCGCCGCGGTGCTGCGAACGGTAATTGTCGCTGCGCGTGCGCTTGATGTAGCCGTCGCGGGTGACCGTGATGACCATCTCTTCTTCGGCGATGAGATCTTCGATCGACACGTCACCGTCGAACCCGTGCAGGATCTCGGTGCGCCGGTCGTCGCCGAAGCGGTCGACGATCGCCGTCAGCTCGTCGCGGATGATCGTGCGCTGGCGGCCGGGGGTGGCGAGGATGTCGTTGTAATCGGCGATGCGGGCTTCGAGCTCCTGCGCCTCGTCGACGATCTTCTGCCGCTCGAGGGCAGCCAGGCGACGCAGCTGCATGTCGAGGATGGCCTGCGCCTGGATGTCGTCGATGTCGAGGAGCTTCTGCAGCCCCTCGTTGGCATCCTGGGCCGTCGGCGAGCGACGGATGAGGGCGATGACCTCGTCGAGGGCGTCGAGCGCCTTGAGGTATCCGCGCAGGATGTGCATGCGCTCTTCGGCCTTGCGCAGACGGTAGCGCGTACGCCGGACGATGACCTCGACCTGGTGGTCGATCCACAGGCTGATGAAGCCGTCGAGCGAGAGCGTGCGCGGCACACCGTCGACGATGGCCAGCATGTTGGCGCCGAAGTTCTCCTGCAGCTGCGTGTGCTTGTACAGGTTGTTCAGGACGACCTTGGCGACCGCGTCGCGCTTGAGCACGATGACGAGGCGCTGGCCGGTGCGGCCCGAGGTCTCGTCACGGATGTCGGCGATGCCGGTGATCTTGCCCTCGCGGGCGAGGTCGCCGATCTTGACCGCGACGTTGTCGGGGTTGACCTGGTACGGCAGCTCGGTGATCACGAGGCACGTGCGGCCCTGGATCTCTTCGATGTTGACCACGGCCCGCATCGTGATGGATCCACGACCGGTCCGGTAAGCCTCTTTGATGCCCCGCGTGCCGAGGATCTGCGCCGAGGTCGGGAAGTCGGGGCCGGGAATGCGCTCCATGAGGGCTTCGAGAAGCTCTTCGCGGGTGGCATCCGGGTTCTCGAGAGCCCACAGGGCGCCGGAGGAGACCTCGCGCAGGTTGTGCGGCGGGATGTTGGTCGCCATGCCGACCGCGATACCGACGGAACCGTTGACGAGGAGGTTCGGGAAGCGCGACGGCAGGACCGTGGGCTCCTGCGTCTGGCCGTCGTAGTTGTCCTCGAAGTCGACGGTCTCTTCTTCGATGTCGCGCACCATCTCGAGCGCGAGGGGAGCCATCTTCGTCTCGGTGTACCGCGGGGCGGCGGCGCCCTGGTTGCCGGGTGAGCCGAAGTTCCCCTGGCCGAGAGCCAGCGGGTAGCGCAGCGACCACGGCTGCACGAGACGCACGAGAGCGTCGTAGATCGGGGCGTCACCGTGCGGGTGGTAGTGCCCCATGACCTCGCCGACGACGCGAGCGCACTTCGAGAACGACTTGTCGGGGCGGAAGCCGCCGTCGTACATGCCGTAGATCACTCGGCGGTGGACGGGCTTGAGTCCGTCGCGCACGTCGGGCAGCGCGCGCCCGACGATGACGCTCATCGCGTAGTCGAGGTAGCTCCGCTGCATCTCGAGCTGGAGGTCGACCTGGTCGATCCTGCCGTGGTTGTGAGCGGGCTCGTCGCGGACGTCTTCGGGCTCGGGAGTGGTGTCGTCAGCCATGGATTCTCAGTTTCGTGTGCGTCGTTCGTCGCCGGCCGGGCCGGACTCAGATGTCGAGGAAGCGGACGTCTTTGGCGTTGCGCTGGATGAAGCTGCGACGCGACTCGACGTCTTCGCCCATGAGGACCGAGAAGATCTCGTCGGCCGCGGCCGCGTCATCGATCGTGACCTGCTTGAGCGTGCGGGTCTCGGGGTCCATCGTGGTCTCCCACAGTTCGTGGTCGTTCATCTCGCCGAGACCCTTGTAGCGCTGGATGCCGTTGTCCTTGGGGATGCGACGGCCGGAGGCCTGGCCATCGACCAGCATCGCGTCGCGCTCCCGGTCGCTGTAGGCGTACTCGTGCGGGTGGTTCGACCACTTCAAGCGGTACAGCGGCGGCTGCGCGAGGTAGACGTACCCGGCCTCGATGAGTCCGCGCATGTAGCGGAACAGCAGCGTCAGCAGCAGCGTCGTGATGTGCTGGCCGTCGACGTCGGCGTCGGCCATCAGCACGATCTTGTGATACCGCGCCTTGGCCATGTCGAAGTCCTCGCCGATGCCCGTGCCGAAGGCCTGGATCATCGCCTGGACTTCTTTGTTGCCCAGGGCACGGTCGAGACGCGCACGCTCGACGTTGAGGATCTTGCCGCGGAGGGCCAGGATCGCCTGCGTGTGCGGATCGCGTCCCTGCACCGCGGAGCCGCCGGCGGAGTCACCCTCGACGAGGAAGATCTCGCTGATCGAGGGGTCCTTCGACGTGCAGTCCTTGAGCTTGTCGGGCATGGCGGCCGACTCGAAGACGCTCTTGCGGCGCGCCGTCTCGCGCGCCTTGCGGGCGGCCAGACGGGCCGTCGCGGCATCGATCGCCTTGCGGATGATGTTCTTCGCCTGACCCGGGTTGCGGTCGAACCAATCGCCGAGCTTGTCGCCGACGACCTTCTGCACGAAAGCGCGGGCCTCGGTGTTGCCCAGCTTGGTCTTGGTCTGGCCCTCGAACTGCGGCTCCGACAGCTTGACCGAGATGACGGCCGTGAGCCCCTCGCGGATGTCCTCGCCCGTGAGGTTGTCGTCCTTCTCCTTCAGGAGATTGTTCGCGCGCGCGTAGCGGTTGACGAGCGTGGTCAGCGCGGCGCGGAAGCCCTCTTCGTGCGTACCGCCCTCGTGCGTATTGATCGTGTTCGCGTATGTGAAGACGTTCTCGGTGTACGCCGTCGTCCACTGCATCGCGAGCTCGAGCGCGATCTTGCGGTCGGTGTCCTCGGACTCGACCTCGATGACCTCGTCGTTGACGACGTCGGCCTTGCGTACGCGGTTGAGGTGTTCGACGTAGTCGACGAGACCGCGCTCGTAGAGGAAGCTGTCGTGCCGACCCTGCGTGACCTCTTCGCCGGGCTCGCCCTCGGTCACCAGCGACTGGGGACGCTCGTCGCGCAGGCTGATGCGAAGCCCCTTGTTGAGGAACGCCATCTGCTGGAAGCGTGTGCGGAGGGTGTCGTAGTCGAAGTCGACGGTGTCGAAGATCGTGGCATCCGGCCAGAAGGTGATCGACGTGCCGGTCTCTTCGGTCTCTTCGGCCTGCTCGAGCGGAGCGAGAGGGACGCCACCGTCGCGGAAGGACTGGCGCCACGCGTGCCCCTGACGCTTGACCTCGACCTCGAGGCGCGTCGAGAGGGCGTTGACGACGGACGAGCCGACACCGTGCAGACCACCCGAGACGGCGTACCCGCCGCCGCCGAACTTTCCGCCGGCGTGCAGGACGGTCAGGACGACCTCGACGGTCGACTTGCCCTCGGTGCGATGCATGTCGACCGGGATGCCACGACCGTTGTCGATCACGCGGACGGCGCCGTCCGAGAGGATCGTCACATCGATCGTGTCGCAGTAGCCGGCGAGGGCCTCGTCGACGGAGTTGTCGACGATCTCTTGCACGAGGTGGTGCAGACCCCGCTCACCGGTCGAGCCGATGTACATGCCGGGACGCTTGCGGACCGCCTCGAGACCCTCGAGCACCTGGATGGCGTCGGCCCCGTACTCGTTGGTCACCTTCGGGTTGGTCTTCTCGGGTTCCTCGGAAACGCTGTCGGGGTTTTCGGACGTCATGACTTCGCGAGCTCCAGATCGATTCGTCGGAACGTCCATGTTACCGCGCGGGGCTTCTTCTCGCGGTGTGTACGGCCATATGCGGGGAGAAATCGCGTCGCGCCGACGCAGACCATGACCTAGCCGTAGGTATCGCGCGGGCCGCGGCCTGGAACGGCTCTCGTCCCCCATTTCCAAGAGGGGACGTCCGGCCCGATGAAGCGGATCGACTCCACCCCCGCCTCGGGGAAGCGCCGGATGATCTCCGACAGGATGTGCGCGCGCATCAACTGCAGCTGCTTGGCCCACGCGGTCGAGTCGGCCTGGACGGTGAGCGTGCCGCCGTCCATCGCCACCGGGCGAGTGTGCGCGGCCGTGTCCGCGCCGGCCACGTCGTGCCACGTGCGAACCAGGTCTTCACGGGCGAGCTGCGGCTCCCACCCGGCCGAATGGGTCAAGGCCGACAGCACGTCGCCGAGACCGCGGGGATCCCGGCCAGGGGTGAATGGTGCATTCTCGCCGTCGTCGGCGCGGCGTCGGCGCTTCTTCTTGCGGTACGGCGAGGGCTCGAGACCACGCAGGCGCAAGTACGTGGCCATCGTCTCGGGGAGATCGGACTCGTCAGCCATCGGCATCCAGGATCCGTCCCGCGTCGACCCGAACGATGTGGGCGCGCAGCCCGTCGGGGACGTCTTCTTCGACGGCCGACGTCACGATGACCTGCTCGTAGCCGGCGACGAGTTCCGCCAAGCGGGTACGCCGACCGGCGTCGAGCTCGGCGAAGACGTCGTCGAGGATGAGCACGGGGTCTCCGAGGCGCGACTCGGCGCGCAGCAGTTCGGCGGATGCCAGGCGAAGCGCGAGGGCGACCGACCAGGACTCACCGTGCGAGGCGTACCCCTTGACGGGAAGGCCGCGCACCTCGAGGACAAGATCGTCGCGGTGGGGTCCCACGAGCGTGAGCCCGCGCTCGAGCTCGGCCGACCGTCGAGCCGCCAGTGCGGCTCGGAACTGCTCGGCGAGCGAACCGGACGATGCTCCGACCGTCACCTCGTCGCCCTCTTCCGGGTCGGAACCGCCGACCGACAGCGCCCAGCGCAGACGCGGGTCGTGATCGGCTCCGGCGATCGCGCTGTACGCCTCGGCGACCGGGGCGGAGAGGTCGGATGCCAACGCCGACCGGGCCTCGATGACCTCGGTGCCGAGGGTGACGAGCTTGTCGTCCCACACGTCGAGGGTGCCGAGGGCGTCGCCGCGGATCCCCCGCGCGCGGGCGGACTTCAACAGCGCGGTGCGCTGGCGCAGAACGCGGTCGTAGTCGGCGAGCACACCGGCCAATCGCGGCGTCCGCTGCACGATGAGTTGATCCGCGAAGCGCCGGCGGGACGACGGATCACCGCGCACGATCTGCAGGTCTTCCGGGGCGAACAGCACGACCTGAGCGTACCGGGGCAGCTCGGCGGTGCGGACGTTCACGCCGTTGACCCGCGCCTTGTTCGATCCCTGGCGGTTGAGCTGCAGCTCGAGCAGGACGCTGCGGTCACCGTGCGCCAGACGGGCGCGGACGATCGCGGCATCCGCTCCATCGCGCACCATCGGCGCGTCGCTCGAGACGCGGTGCGAGCCCAGCGTGGCAAGGTAGGCGACGGCCTCGACGAGGTTGGTCTTGCCCTGCCCGTTACGCCCGACGAAGAGATTGGCTCCCGGGGAGAGCGAGACGCCGGCCGCCGCGTAATTGCGGAAGTCCGTCAGTTCGAGCTGCTCCACGATCACCGGGTCAGACTACCCGCCGCCCCCGACATCGGACGGCCCGCCTCTTGCTCAGCGCAGCAGCAGGTTCGGCTGCAGGAGGTACTTGAACGAGCCCTCGCCACCCTTGTCGACCGAGGTCTGCGGGGTGATGAGCACGGGGCTCAGCTTGTTCGCGTTGTCGCTCGAGGTGAACGTGATCCGCGTGAATTCGCTACGAACGGCACCCAGGGACTCGAGGAGGTACTGGGGGTTCAGACCCAGCGTGACCTCGTCGCCGAGGAGCGTCGCGTCGACGGACTCGGTGGCGCGCGCCTGCTCGGTGCCCGAGGCATCCATCGACACCCCGTCGGGCCCGAAGGTGAACCGCAGGGGCGCGGAGCGGTCGAGCACGAGGGCGACACGGCGGACCGCTTCGGCGAGCTCGGCCGTGTTGACGACGCTGTGGTGCTCGGTCTGCTCGGGGAACAACCGGCGGACCGGCGGGAAGTTGCCCTTGATGAGCAGGGACGTCACGGTCTTGTTGCCCGCGGTGAAGGCGATGATCTCGCGATCGCCCGAGCCCGAGAACGCGATCGAGATGTCGCCGCCGTGCGCGAAGGTCTTGCCGACCTCTTGGAGCGTACGGGCGGGCACGAGGGCTGCGGTGGGCTCGTCGGATGCCGCAGCACCGCCGTCCCACGGGATCTCGCGCAGTGCGACGCGGTAGCGGTCGGTGGCGACGAGGCTCAGTCGCGTTCCCGTGACCTCGAGCTGCACGCCGGTGAGCACGGGGGTGACGTCATCGCGCGAAGCGGCGAACGCGACCTGCGCGATCGCGGTGGCGAAGTCGTCGGCCGGCACGAGTCCGGACTCGCCCGTGACCTCGGGGATCGCGGGGTATTCCTGGACGGGCATCGACGCGAGCGTGAAGCGGGCGGAGCCGCAGGTCAGGAGGATCCCTCCGTCGTCGTCGACGGTGATCTGGATCGGCGCGTTCGGAAGTCGGCTCGCGATGTCCGAGAGCAACCGGCCGTGGACGAGGATCGTGCCCGGCTCGTCGACGGTGGCCTCGATCGTCGTGCGCGCGGACGCCTCGTAGTCGAACGCCGCGAGGGTGAGCCCCTGGTCGCCGGCCTCGATCAGCACACCGGCGAGGATCGGCTGCGGGTTGCGCTGCGGCAGGAGCTTGACCACGAACGAAACGGCTTCGCTGAAGACATCGCGATTGACGTGAAACTTCACGGGCGCTCCCTTGACGGCGGTATGGCTTACCCATGCTAGTCCCCGACTGCGTCCGCACATGTCGGGCGCCCGACCGCACCGCAAGGTCATCGAATCTCTGTTAACTCATGAATGGGATCTTCATCTTGTTAACAGCTGTGGAGAGTGTGGATAACTTCCGCGATGCGTGTTAACAGAAGGGAACTACACGCGTGTGACCTGTGGACGCACTGCGGAGAGCCTGGGCAGTTAACACGATCGAGAGGTCGTCGGTTCTGAGGCTCCTCCACAGGCGGACGCGTGTCGTTCACATGTCATCCGCAGAGAATCCGAGTTATCCACAGGTTTTCCACACTGTGTAGAACCGAGTAAAACACCTGCCGCGAACGGCTCCAGGAGCCTCACTCGCGGCCCGGAACGACGAAGGGGTTCGCCCGCGGATGCGGACGAACCCCTCGGTTCTGACGGGCGCTCAGCGCATGCGCCCCAACTGGGTCGTGATCTCGGAGACCTGGTTGTAGATCGAGCGGCGCTCCTTCATGAGGTCGCTGATCTTCTTGTAGGCGTACATCACGGTCGTGTGATCGCGGTTGCCGAAGAGCTGGCCGATCTTGGGCAACGACAGACTCGTGCGCTCTCGACAGAGGTACATCGCGATCTGCCGGGCCGTGGCGACCGCCTGCGAACGGCTCGATCCGTACAGGTCGTCGACCGACAGCTTGAAGTACTGCGCGGTGGCCGTGATGATGTCGGTCGGCGAGACGACGTTCGCGTCATCCTGGTCGATGATGTCGCGCAGCACCGTCTGGGCCAGCGACATATCGAGGGTCGAGCGATTCAGGCTGGCGAACGCCGACACGCGGATCAGCGCGCCTTCGAGCTCGCGGATGTTCGACGAGACCACGGTGGCGATGTACTCGAGCACGTCGTCCGGGATCAGCAGACGCTCGCTCTGCGCCTTCTTGCGGAGGATCGCGATGCGGGTCTCGAGGTCGGGCGCCTGCACGTCGGTGATCAGGCCCCACTCGAACCGGCTGCGCATGCGGTCTTCGAAGCCGGTCAGCTGCTTCGGAGGCAGGTCGCTCGTGATCACCACTTGCTTGTCGTGATCGTGCAGCGTGTTGAAGGTGTGGAAGAAGGCTTCCTGGGTCTCGGCGCGCCCCTGCAGGAACTGGATGTCGTCGATGAGGAGGATGTCCACGTCGCGGTACCGGGCCTGGAAGGCCGAACCTCGGTTGTTCGCGATCGAGTTGATGAAGTCGTTCGTGAACTCTTCGCTCGAGACGTACCGCACGCGGATGCCGGCGTACATGCTCGCGGCGTAATCGCCGATGGCGTGGAGGAGGTGGGTCTTGCCAAGTCCCGAGTCACCGTAGATGAAGAGAGGGTTGTACGCCTTCGCGGGGGCCTCGGCCACGGCGACGGCGGCGGCGTGCGCGAAGCGGTTGGACTGCCCGATGACGAAGTTGTCGAACGTGTACTTCGGGTTGAGCCGGGTGTCGTTCCGGGATGCCGGCACGATCGGGTCGGGGGTCTGCTCGGTGATCGACGAACTCGTCGCCGGCGCGGTGGGCGCGGAGTTCGGACGTTCTTCGGCTGAGGGAGCCGAGCGGTGCGACTCGATGAGGTCGGGGTTCACGACCACCCGGAAATTGCTGACCTCGGGGTCGATGCCCTGCACGTGAGTGAGGGCCTCGAGGATGGGCGCGCGCATGCGCTTGTTCATCTGCGCGGCGGTCAGGTCGTTGGGAACGTCGAGATAGAGCGTTCCGCCCATCACACCCTGCGGGACGGCGAGATTGAGGAAGCCGTGGAGTTGCGGGGTGACGCGGTCGTCAGTGAGGAGATGGTCGAGCACGGCGGACCAGACGGGGACATCCGGTACTTGGTGCAGTGACATATCCCCTCCGGGATCTCGGCGCGCGGCTGTCGACGTGCGACGCGCCGAACCTGTGGATAACTTCCGGGGACACGCTAGTTCGCGGTCCGCACGGAGCCAAATCAACTGTAGAACGCGCTCGCGTGTCTTTGCCACGGGTGTGGACGGGGGTTGGGGATAATGAGCGGTCGGCTTCTCGGTTTGAGTTAACGTCGCGCGCGACGTAGCCTTAGTCGGTTGACTTATGCCTAAACGGCAGTCCCGACCACGTCCCCCGGCAGAAGAGCATCGGGCGACATCACCTCCGGAGTGACCCATGAGCAAGCGCACCTTCCAGCCCAACAACCGCCGCCGCGCCAAGAAGCACGGTTTCCGTGCCCGCATGCGCACGCGCGCCGGCCGCTCGATCCTGGCGGCGCGTCGCGCCAAGGGTCGCACCGAGCTCTCGGCCTGACCCACCTAGTGCTCGCGAAGCCGAACCGACTCACCCGCGGATCGGACTATAAGACCACCGTCCGTCGGGGTTCTCGGTGTGCCGGAGCGCACACCGTGACCTACGTCGGCGGCGTGCCGGACGAGGGTCCGGCACGCTTCGGTTTCATCGTGAGCCGCCAGGTCGGTTCTGCCGTCACACGCAACACCGTGCGCCGCCGTCTCAAGGCGGTGTGCGCCGAGGCGCTCCCGCTGGTTCGCGGGGGCGCCTCGGTCGTCATTCGTGCGCTGCCGTCGGCGGCGACCGCTGACTACGCGACCCTTCGCGCCGACGTCGTCCGGTGCCTGGAACGTAAGGCCGTCGCGTGAGCACCTCGACGCTGCCCACCTCGTCGACGGGCGCCGGACACCTCGAGTGGAGCTCCGTCGCGGCATCCGTTCCGCTTCTCCCCCGGAACGCCGGTCTCGCGCTTCTACACGCGTACCGGGCCACGATTTCGCACGTCTACGGCGACGTGTGCAAGTACTACCCGTCCTGTTCCGCCTATTCGGTGGGCGCCGTGCAGCAGCACGGACTCGTCAAAGGTGCCGCGTTGACCGCGGCCCGCCTCGCCCGCTGTCATCCCTGGGCCCAGGGTGGCATCGACGACGTCCGTCCGCACCGCGCCTTCCGCCACGAACTCACTCCGCACGGTTTCGTCGTGCCCTCCCGAAAGGACTGATCCGTGCCGGATCTCATTGGAATCGTCCTCTGGCCCTTGAAATGGGCCGTCGAGCTCGTGCTGGTCGGTTGGCACACGCTCTTCACCGCTATCGGGATGGCGCCGGCTGCGGGCCTCACCTGGGTGCTGTCGATCGTGGGCCTCGTCCTCATCGTGCGAGCCGCTCTGATCCCGCTGTTCGTGAAGCAGATCAAGAGCCAGCGCAAGATGATGGAGATCGCTCCCGAGCTGCGCAAGGTGCAGGAGAAGTACCGGGGCAAGAAGGATCAGCTGTCTCGTGAGGCCATGAGCCGCGAGACCATGGCGCTCTACAAGAAGCACGGCACGACGCCGGTTTCGAGCTGCCTGCCCCTCCTCGTGCAGATGCCGATCTTCTTCGCCCTCTTCAGCGTGCTGAACGACGTCGCCAAGCACGCCACCAGCAATCAGGGTGGTGTGGGGCTGCTGACGCCCGAGTTGACGCGCGAGTTCTACGACGCGCGCCTGTTCGACGTGGCATCCATGCACGTGAACCTCGTCACCGCGTGGGGCCAGTCCGACGGTCAGATCACCGTCGCGATCCTGCTGACGCTGGTCGTGCTGATGATCGCGTCGCAGTTCTTCACTCAGCTGCAGATCATCTCGAAGAACCTGTCGCCCGAGGCCAAGACCGGTCAGGCGTACCAGATGCAGAAGATCATGCTGTACATCCTGCCGCTGGCCTTCATCTTCTCGGGTGTCTTCTTCCCGCTCGGTGTCGTCATCTACTGGTTCGTCAGCAACCTGTGGACGATGGTTCAGCAGTTCATCGTCATCCGCGAGATGCCGACTCCCGGTTCCGACGCGGCCAAGGCGCGCGAGGAGCGCTTGGCGCGCAAGGGCAAGGCGATCGACTCCAGCGGTAAGGTCGTGCCGATCGAGAAGTACGAGGCCGAGCAGCAGCGGCTCTTCGAAGAGGCCGAGCGCGCCCGTGCGGCTCAGCCCAAGCGCCAGCAGCCCGTGGGCAAGCAGCGAGCGAAGAAGCAGCAATCCCCGAAGGGTGCCACCCCGACGCCGCGCACGCCGGCGAAGCCCGGCACCGAGACCCCCTCCTGAGCATCCGGAGCACATGATGACGATGTCCGAGCAGATCGCGACTGAACCGACCGCCGCTACTGAGGAGCAGCTCGAGCAGGAGGGCGACGTCGCCGCCGATTTCCTGGAAGGGCTTCTCGATATTGCGGATATCGAGGGGGATCTCGCCATGGATGTGCGCGCGGGCCGCGCGTATGTGTCCGTCGAGGCCGACGATGTGGCGGCGTTGTCGACGCTGTCACACCCCGACACCGTGCAGGCGCTGCAAGAGCTCACGCGGCTGGCCGTGCAGAACTCGACGGGCCGTTTCTCGCGGCTGATCCTCGACATCGGCGGCTCGCGGGACGCGCGTCAGCGGCAGCTCGAGATGCTCGTGGACCGCGCGATCCAGCGCCTCGATGAGGGCGCCTCGCAGGCCTCCCTGCCGGCCATGTCGAGCTACGAGCGCAAGCTGGTGCACGACATCGCGGCCGACCGCGGCTACTCCTCGGAGTCGTTCGGCGAGGGCGCAGACCGGCACACGGTCCTGCGCCGCGGCTGATCTGTACGACGTGGAGAACCACCTCGAGGCGGAACCGGATGCCGCGGCCGCGGTGTTCGGAGATCGCGTCGACCTCGCTCGCCGATTCACCGCCGCACTGGCCGAGCACGGGGAACAGCGCGGTCTGATCGGCCCCCTCGAGGTTCCCCGGCTGTGGTCGCGACACATCCTCAACAGCGCGGTCGCCGCACCGTTCTTTTCGGGACGTGTGGCGGACGTCGGCTCGGGCGCGGGGCTTCCGGGCATCGTCTTGGCGATCGCACGACCTGACGTCGAGTTCACGCTGATCGAGCCGATGGAGCGCCGGACCGTTTGGCTCACCGAGCAGGTGGAGTCACTCGGACTCGAGAACGTCACCGTCGAGCGTCTCCGAGCCGAGGAGTGGGCGAAAGGTCGTGTGTTCGATGTGGTCACGGCGCGTGCCGTGAGCGCGCTGCGGACCCTGATCCCGTGGACGGCCCCGCTGGCGCGGGTGGGCGGTCGCCTGGCGTATCTGAAGGGCGCGAACGTCGCAGCCGAGGTCGACGCCGCCGAGAAGCAGATCCGTCGCTTCGGCGTGAGCGACGTCGAAATCCACGTCGTCGGTGAGGGCATCGTCGATGAGCCGACGCGCGTGCTCACCGCGACCGTGGCCCGCTGAGCAGTTCCCATTCAACGGGATTAGCCCTGCCACGCCTGAACGCGGCGTACGGTGGCGGCCTTGGGGTATGTTCCTCGCCCCGGTGACATCTCGAAGACGTCGATCATGAGCAGGAGCGGGTACGTCGGCGCCTGATCGAAGGTGTGGACGACGCGCCCCTGGCATCCGATCGTGGTCGTCCCGCCACCCCATATCACCGTCCAGGTGAGGACGTCGTGGCTGTCTTCGGCGACGACGACCGTGATCATGTCGTCGCGGAGGCGGTCGTCGTGGTGGGCCTTGATCCCGCAACGAACGCGGGTGCTTCGGCCGATGGCATCCGCGTCGATCTCGGCGACGCAGATCTCTCCCGAATGACGGGGATCGAGGTGTTCGGTTCCGACGAGCCAGATCGCGGTCATGCAGTCCGGGTCGGCGCTGGCTCGGAGAGTCACATCGATCCTGCCCCGGTCGGGTGTGAGGGGGGTACGAAGCGGCGTGAAGGTGCGCACGACGAGGCCGTCGGGGCGATGGCGATGAGTGCCTCGGGTTGAGCCCACGGCGCCGGAGAAGGTACCCGTCTGCAGATTCGAGACACGGAGCGGGGCATCTTCGTCCCGCCAGTCGAGCTGATCGGCATCGATGCGCAGGTCGAGTCCGGCGTCGGTGAAGCCCGTACGCGCCCGTGAGCGATCCGGAGTCGTCCAGTGTGGCAGGTAGTGGGGAATCCATGTGTCTCGCAGGACCTCCGCCGAGAAGTCGTCGTCGACATCAGCGGTCCGACGGGGATGCGGAGGAAGGGCGGTGGCGTCTGAGCGTGCCATGCATCGAGTATCGCGCGGTAGTCCGACATCAGTGTGCGGGCGTCTCGATCCCCCGTCTTGGGGTGCGCGCGTTGTGTAGCTGGGTGGTTGTCTCACGACGGCGGACGCGCACGAGTGTGGGCACTCTCTCGATGTTCGAAGTGTTTAGCGGCGAGCGACGCCAGCGGAACAGTGCGCGGGAGTTCCCGTGGCAGTGGATGACGTGCACCTCGGGTGCGTTCGCTGTTGCACGGTCCTGCGTGCGCACGCTGTGTAGTGTCCGGGCGTGCGCGAGCGGCGTGGCGGCGGGTCCCCCTCCCCTGCGGTTCGTCTCTTCATGCGGCTTCACGGCCGGCGGCCGGCGGCGTCGTCGTGGGCGTCGTTCTTCTCATCGGGGGCAGCGATGTTTCACGTGAAACGGTTGAGATGGCGCGGCAACTGCGTGGCCCCTGTCGGCTGGGTTGCGAGGCACTGATTCGATCGCGGTGTGAGTCCGTTGGTACCGCAGCACCACGCGTAACGGAATCCGACGATCGCGGTGCGCATGTACACCGCGAAGGG
>NZ_CAKKMM010000058.1:0-16019 GCF_918698205.1 Microbacterium sp. Bi128
GGGCCCGGGTCATGCGGGTAGTCTGTTGCGGTGGCCTCTGCTCCCCACGAAAACCCCTATTCCGCTGCCGGCGTCGATACTGCCGCGGGTGACCTCGCCGTCGAGTTGATGAAGTCGGCCGTGCGGCGCACGCACGGTCCCGAGGTGCTGGGCGGTGTGGGCGGCTTCGCCGGCCTGTTCGACGCCTCCGCGCTGCGCGACTACGCCCGCCCGCTGCTGGCGACCAGCACCGACGGCGTCGGCACCAAGGTGGCGATCGCCCAGGCGATCGACAAGCACGACACGATCGGCGAAGACCTCGTCGGCATGGTCGTCGACGACATCGTCGTGGTGGGCGCGCGGCCCCTGTTCATGACGGACTACATCGCGTGCGGCAAGGTCGTGCCCGAGCGCATCGCCGACATCGTCGCGGGGATCGCGCGCGGTTGCGCGATGACGGGGACGGCCCTCGTCGGTGGCGAGACCGCCGAGCACCCGGGCCTGCTCGGCGTCGACGACTACGACGTCGCGGGCGCGGCGACGGGCGTCGTCGAGGCCGACCGCGTGCTGGGCGCCGAGCGCGTGCGCGGCGGCGACGTGGTGCTGGCTCTGGCCTCGAGCGGGCTGCACTCCAACGGCTACTCGCTCGTCCGGCACATCGTCGCCGGCCGTGGCATCACCTACGGCGCGGTGTCGGCCGAGCTCGGCGGCACATGGGGAGAAGCGCTGCTCGAGCCCACCCGCCTGTATACCTCGCCCCTGCTGCGTCTGCTCGACGACGCGGCGGTGGGCCCCGGCATCCATTCGCTCAGCCACGTCACGGGCGGAGGGATCGCGGCCAACCTCGCGCGCGTCCTGCCGCAGCACACGTGGGTCGACGTGGACCGCTCGACGTGGAGCCCCTCGCCGGTGTTCCGGGTGCTCGCCGACCTGGGCGGCCTCGACCTCACCGCGACCGAGGGCACGTGGAACCTCGGCATCGGCTTCCTCGCCGTCGTCGCGCCCGAGATCGCGGATGCCGCGACCGCGGCGCTGCAGGCCGACGGCATCGACACGTGGCAGGTCGGTACGGTGCGCGAGGACGCGCGCCCGGTCGGACATTTCGAACAGGGCGCGAAGGGCGTCGACGGGGGCGCCGTGCGCCTGGTCGGAACCTACGCGGATGCCGGATCCCCGGCGAACGGAGCCATCTAACTCCCATGTGCGGCATCGTCGGCATGGCCGGGCAGGGCCCGGTCAACCAGGAGATCTACGACGCGCTCCTGCTCCTCCAGCACCGCGGCCAGGACTCCACGGGCATGGCCACCGCCGAGTCCAGCGGCGTCTTCCACATCCACAAGGCGCGCGGGCAGGTGCGCGAGGCGTTCCGCACTCGCGACATGCGCGCGCTGCTCGGCGACATCGGCCTCGGGCACGTGCGCTACGCCACGAAAGGCACCGCTTCGAGCGAAGAAGAGGCGCAGCCCTTCTACGTCAACGCCCCCTACGGCATCGTGCTGGTGCACAACGGCAACCTGACGAACACGCGTGAGCTGACCAGCGACCTGTTCCACAACGACCGCCGGCACCTGAACACCAGCTCCGACACCGAGCTCCTGGTGAACATCCTCGGTTCCGAGCTGCAGTCCGAGATCTCCGGCCCTGACCTCGACCCCGACCAGGTGTTCCGCGCCGTCACCCGCGTGCACGAGCGCGTGGAGGGGTCGTACGCCTCGATCGCCCTCATCGCCGGCTACGGTCTGCTGGCGTTCCGCGACCCGTTCGGCATCCGTCCCCTCATCCTCGGCAAGCGCCCCGCGCCCGAGGTGCCCGGCGGTGGCGAGCGCGACGAGTGGATCGTGGCATCCGAATCGCTCGTGCTCGAGAACGCCGGCTTCGAGGTCGTGCGCGACATCGAGCCCGGCGAGGCGGTCTTCGTCACGCTCGACGGCACGCTGCACTCCCAGCAGTGCGCGAAGAACCCCACGCTCGCCCCGTGCTCGTTCGAGTACGTCTACCTCGCCCGCCCGGACTCCGTGATGAACGGCATCTCGGTGTACGAGGCGCGTCTGCGCATGGGCGAGCGCCTGGCCGACACGATCGCGAAGTACACCCCGCACGGGTCGATCGACGTCGTCATGCCGATCCCGGACTCCTCGCGTCCCGCGGCGATGCAGGTGGCCCGCAAACTCGGCCTCGAGTACCGCGAGGGCTTCTACAAGAACCGCTACGTCGGCCGGACGTTCATCATGCCGGGCCAGGCGGTGCGCAAGAAGAGCGTGCGCCAGAAGCTCAACGCGATGTCGACCGAGTTCCAGGGCAAGAACGTCCTGCTCATCGACGACTCCATCGTGCGCGGCACCACGAGCCGCGAGATCATCCAGATGGCACGGGATGCCGGTGCGAAGAGCGTCACGTTCGCTTCGGCGGCTCCGCCGGTCCGGTATCCGCACGTGTACGGCATCAACATGCCCTCGCGGCAGGAACTGGTCGCCCACGGCCGCACGATCCCGCAGATCGCCGAAGAGCTCGGTTGCGACTACCTGGTGTATCAGGAGGTCGACGACCTCAAGGCCGCGATCATGGAGGGCACCGACCTGGTCGACCTCGACATGAGCTGCTTCGACGGCCGGTACGTCACCGGCACGGTGTCGGACGAGTACCTCGCCTGGGTCGAGGGCAGCCAGGAGTCTTGACCCCGCGCCGCGGGGGGACGGTCGCGCTCGCCGCGGCGGCGATCGTGCTGCTCGCGCTGACGTTGCGGATCGCCGTGGCGTCGCTGTCGCCCTTGCTGACGGTCATCGCGCGCGACTTCCCGCTGCCGGCGGCGGTGGTGGGTCTCATCGGCATGGCACCGCCGGTGGCGTTCGCGCTGTCTGCCGTGGTGACTCCGGCGATCGAGCGTCGTCTGGGGCTGGAGCGACTCGTGCTGATCGCGGCGGTCGCGGCCGCTGCGGCGCTGGGGCTGCGCGCGGTCGCGGTGGACGCCTGGACGTTGCTGGCCGCCACGGCGGGGGTGTTCGCCGCCGTCGGAGTGGCGAACGTGCTGGTTCCGGCGGTGGTGAAGAAGTACTTCCCGGAGCGCGTCGGGCTGATGACCACGGTCTACACGACCACGATGGCGGTGGCGACGTTCACACCGCCGCTCGTGGCGGTGCCGCTGGCCGACGCGGTCGGCTGGCGGGGATCGTTCGCCGTGTGGGCCGTCGTCGCCGTCGCCGCCGTCGTGCCCTGGATCGCGATGAGCGTGCGGGCCCGCGCGGGTCGGGACGACGTTCTCGAGGAGCCGCGCGCGTCGGTGTTGTCGCGCGTGATGCGCGTACCGCAGGCGTGGGCGCTGGTCATCACGTTCGCGGTGAACTCGTCCGTCGCGTACGGGATGTTCGCGTGGCTGCCGACGATCCTCATCGACACCGCCGGTGTGGACGCCGCGACGGCCGGCGGTCTGCTCGCCCTGTTCTCGTTCATGGGCCTGCCGGTATCGCTCGTCATCCCCCTGCTTGTCGCGCGTTGGCGGCGGACGGGCCCGTTCTACGCCCTCGCGGTGGCGGGCGGGCTCGCCGGTATCGCGGGGCTGTTGATCGCTCCGGGCGCGGCGACCGTCCTCTGGGTCGTCCTCATCGGCCTGCCGCCGCTGATGTTCCCGATGGCGCTGGTGCTGTTCGGGCTGCGCACGCGCTCGCACGAGACGGCGGTCGCCGTGAGCGGCTTCGTGCAGAGCGTCGGCTACGCGCTCGCCGCCCTCGTGCCGCTCGCCATCGGCGTGACGCACGAACTCACGGGAGGATGGACTGCCGGTCTGCTCGTGCTCGCCGGTGTCATCGCGCTCGTCGTGCCCGCGGGTGTCGTCGTGGCGCGATCAGAGACGATCGAGGAGGCGTGGGAACGCCGCCACGGTCGAGCATGGTGACGAGAGGCTAGGCCTTCTCGTCCTCGTACTCGTCGGTGTACTGGTCGGCCCACTTGTCGACGTACGCGTCTTCACCCGCTTCGGGTGCGCCAAGCTCACGCTCGAGAGCCGAGTAGTTCACCGAATAGGTGTCGTACTTCAGCTCACGGGCGATCTTGGTGTTCTTCGCCTTCTGACGGCCACGCCCCATGCGAGACCCCCTCACGATCGACGTCGAGGGCCGCGCTGCGGGCCCTGCGTATTGCGGTTCCGGACCGAGCCGGTAAGAGTAACAGCCAGGATATCACGGTGCTTTCCGCCCCCGCCTGTCGCCGGTCGACGCGGGGGCATCACCGCGTGACGAGAGGAACCCCGAAATGGCAGAGAACACCCCGGACCGTACGCGCGTCGGAGCCGTGATCGCGGGTGTCGTGCCGGGTCAGTCCCCCCGCGTCATCCGCGCCGCCGCGCGGCAGGCCGCGCTGGCGGGCACCGAGCTCGTGATCGTCCACGTCGACACGACGCGGTTCGTCGCATTCGAGGACCCCGACGGATACGTCAATCCCTCGACGTTGGACGTCGTCGGCGCGGCGGCGCGTGCGGCCCTGGCCGAGGTGCAGACCGACGCCGAGTCCGCCCTGGACGGCGACCCGGTGCCGTGGTCGGTACGACAGGTGATCGGCGATCCGGCTCTGGCCCTCATCCACCTCGCCGACGAGATCGACGCGTCTCTGCTGGTGGTGGGCACGCGCAAGAGAGGGCTGGGGGAGTCGCTGCGCGAGTTCCTCACCGGCTCGGTGGCCGCGCGACTCACCCATCGGCAGCACCGACCGGTACTGGTGGTTCCGCTGGGTGAGCCGTTGGCCCCCGACGAGGAGCTCGTCTGGGAGTGAGTCTCAGGCGCGCATTGCGCGAGTGACGGCCTCCGACGCCTGTCGAAGCGCCGACTCGATCTCGTCCACACCGGATGCCGCGAGCTCGCCGCCGCGGGCGACGTGCGCGCGCAGTTCGGATCGCGTGCGTCCACGGAACTCCGTGATCGCGGCGTCCGCGCGGTGCAGTTGCTCGCGGCTGCGGACGCGCGGGTCGTCCTGCGGAGTGCTCTTGGCCTGCTCCCGTTCGTCGCGTGACGCGGCGGCCAGGTCGGCGCGAAGGCTGCGCATGGCATCCCGCACGCTCCCGCGCACCTCGTCGGCGATCAGTCGCACGCTGTCGGCGAGACCGGCCTGGATGCCCTCGAGGTCGCCCTCGCGGGCATCGACCTCGGCGCGGCCGGCGTCGGTGATCTCGTAGACGGTCTTGCGCCCGTCGACGGTCTTGGTGACGAGGCCCTCTTCTTCGAGCTTCGCCAAGCGCGGGTAGATCGTGCCGGCCGACGGCGAGTAGGTGCCGCCGGTGCGCTCGGTGAGGGCCTGCATGAGGTCGTACCCGTGGCGGGGCGATTCGGCGAGCAGGCTGAGGATGTACAGCCGCAGGTCGCCGTGCGAGAAGACGGGGGTCATCACCACTCCTCCTCTCCGGCGAGCTCGTCGGGGCGGAGCCCGGAGACCCCGCGACGCAGCACGGTGATCTCTCCCGAGACGGTGTTGGCGCGGACGTCGACGAACGACCCCGCGAGGGTGCCGGTCGATCCGGTGTAGTTGGTCGGGCCCGATCCCGAGCGCACGTGACCGTCGATCTGTACGCGTCCGCTGACCGAGCGTGCGACGTAGTTCGCGGGCAGCTCGCGGTCGAGGCGGATCGTGGCGGTGCCGCTGACGGAGTTGAGGCCGATCGACTGCACCGTTCCGGTGGAGTCGACGAGCATGGCGCCGGACACGGTGTCGATCGAGGCCTTCGTGACGGCTCCGGTGGCGGTGATGTCGCCCGAGACGCTGTTGGCCGTCAGGGCACCCTGCAGCTCGCGCACCTGCACGTCGCCCGAGACGGCGTTGAGGCTGACGTCGCCGACGAGTCCGTCGACCATGATGTCGCCCGAGACGGTGTTGAGCTTGGCATCCGTCCGCAGTCCCGACACCAGCGCGCTGGCGCTGACGACGCCGAGCGTCAGTGCGACGGTGCGCGGCACCGCGACGCTGACTTCGGCCTTCGGGCCGCCGGCGCCGAAGTTGCGGAAGACCTCGAGGAAGTTGTCCCACCGCAGTTGCGGGTGGTCGATCTCGAGGCGGCCGTCGGTCATCTCGATGCGCAGGTCTTTGACCGTGACGCCGTGCACCTCGATGCGGGCGCTCGGCTCATCGTGCGCGATGACGTCGATCTGGCCGCCGACGAGCCCGATCTTCAGTTCGCTCAGTGCGTCCACGTCGATGACGCGCGTCTCGCCCGGGTGGACGATCCATTTCTCCATGACGATCTCCTTACTCACGATATATCGCGTTGTGCCCAGTATCGAGATATATCGTGAGTTCGTCAAGAGGGGGGGCTGTCGAAAACAGGGGATGCGACGGAAACAGGCCCGTTCGCGGGCGATCGGTCTGTTCCGGGTGCATCCCCTGTTCTCGCGACACGGCCCGCGGGGCGGGCACGTGCCGCAGCAGGCGCGTCGCGCGGCGGGCACGTGCCGCAGTGCTGCCCGAAGGACCCCGCCCCGGAGAAACACGGATGCCACGTGCTCGAAGAACACGTGGCATCCGGGGCGGGGCGAACCCGCAGGGATGAGGGCGGCGCGCACCCGAAACGCGCTCGGCCCTCCGGGGGTTAAACCGGCTTGCGGCCGCTGATCAGGCGGAACAGCAGCACGATGAGCGCGATGAGGCCGACGATGATGGCGATCCAGAGCAGGAAGCTGGCGGCCTGGCCGAGCCCGCTGAAGATGGCGATGACGATCGCGGCGACGATGATGATGATCAGGAAGATGTTCATGGGGGACTCCTTGCTGTGACCGCAGAGCGCGGTAAACCGGCGAGTGGTTGACATCTACGCTCTCACTCCCGCCATATCGCGTCAGGGGGTTGACGTTCCTGGAAATCAGCTGTTAGTTCGCGCGGGGGCGCGTTCTCCTCGATGTGTCAAGCCCGCGGAGGGTCCGAAGGCTCCGCCGTAGCGTCGTGGCATCCATCGGAAGGAGCCCGTCATGCCCCAGGGGCGAGGATCGAACAGTCTGAAGGACCCCGAGATGTACGAGCAGCTGCGCGCGCAGGGCGACTCGAAGGAGAAGGCGGCGCGCATCTCGAACGCCGCCGCCGCCCAGGGGCGCGGCAAGGTCGGCGCACGCGGCGGTCATGCCGAAGACTACGAGGACCGCACGGTCGACGAGCTGAAGAAGCGCGCGAAGGAACTCGGCCTCACCGGCTACTCCGGCAAGAAGAAAGCCGAGCTGATCAAGATGCTCCGCATGCACTGACGGTGGCGACGCCGCGACTGGCCGGCCGGTCCGGCGGGAGCGAACTCACGCCAGGGTGAGGAACAGCTTCTCGAGGTCGTCGAGGGAGAGGCGGTCTTCCGTCGACCCCGCGTCGTCGTCGTCGTCGTCCGCGAGGCACGTGCGCATCGCGGTGCTGACGATCGCGAATCCGGCCCGGTCGAGGGCTTTGCTCACGGCCGCGAGCTGCGTCACGACCGCGCGACAGTCGCCGCCGGCCTCGATCGCGTCGATGACCGCCGTCAGCTGGCCGCGTGCGCGCTTGAGGCGATTGGCGGTGCGGCGGATGGTCTCGGCATCGGTGTCGCTCACGGGCGGGTCCCTTCGGTGGCGGTGCGGCCGGCGAGCCAGGTGAGGTAGCCGCCGTCGAGGTTGCGGACGTCGTGGCCGGCCGCGGTGAGCAGACGCGCCGCGGTGTGTCCGCGCTGTCCGACCTGGCAGTGTACGACGAGCGGGCCGTCGGGGAGGGATGTCCGCCCGAGGCGCAGTTCGTCGAGCGGAATCGCGACGCTGCCGGGGATCGCTCCCTCCGCGACCTCGGCGGCCGAACGGACGTCGATCAGCGTCGCCCCCGCTTCCCGTGCGGCCTCGAGCTCGTGCCACTGCAGCGTGCGCGTGAGGCCGGAGTGCACATTGTCGGCGACGTAGCCGAGCTGGTTGATGGCATCCTTCGCCGACCCGAACGGCGGGGCGTAAGCGAGTTCGAGGCGCGCGAGTGCCGATGCACGGACTCCCGTCTGCATCGCCAGTGCGAGGACGTCGATGCGGCGATCGACACCGCGTCCGCCGACGATCTGTGCGCCGAGGATGCGGTCGTCGACCGGGTCCACGAGCAGTTTCACCGCCATGCGCTCGGCGCCGGGGAAGTACCCGGCGTGGTCGGTCGGGTGCGTGTGCAGGACCCGATGCGGCCGACCCTCGGCGCGCAGGCGCGCTTCGCTCGCGCCGACGGCCGCGATCACGAGGTCGAAGACCCGCAGGATGGCCACACCGGTCGCCGGTTCCGCCGGTTCGACAGCGTCGGTGCCGAGGACGATCGCGTCGGCGGCCGAGCGCCCGTGGCGGTTGGCCAAGCCGGCCATCGTGACCAGCGTCGGGGCGCCCGACACGGCGTCGGTCTTCTCGGCCGCGTCGCCGACGGCGAAGGTGTGCGGATCGGAGGTGCGGTGCCAGGCGTCGACGGCGATGCCTCCGGATGGCCCGAGTGCCACCCCGGCCGTGGCGGCGAGGGCGGTGTCGGGCCGGGTTCCCCGCGCGTCGATGACGAGATCAGCCTCGATCGCCGCGCCGGAAGTGAGCTCCACCCCGGTCGGCGTGACCCGCGTGATCTCGTCGGCGAGGTGCAGCCCGACGCCGTTGCGGCGGAGCTCGTCGGCGACGGGCGCCGCCATCTCGGCATCCAAGGGTCGGAAGGGGAGCGCTCCGCGGTGGACGAGCGAGACCTGGATGCCACGGCGGGCCAGGTTCTCCACGGCCTCGAGGCCGATGAATCCGCCGCCGGCGACGACCGCGCGCGTCGCGCCGGCGGAGAGGCTCCCGGCGATGCGGTCCACGTCCTCGATCGTGCGCAGGGTGACGACCGGAACGCCGTCGCCCGCGCCGGTCAGTGGGGCTGCCGGCAGCGACCCGGGCGAGAGGATGAGCGTGTCGTAGTCCAGGGACTCCTCGGCGCCGGTGGCGAGATCGCGCACGCGGACCGTGCGTGCGGCGCGGTCGATGGACACCGCCTCGTGGCGGACCCGGACGTCCAGGGCGAAGCGCGACCGGAGGCTCTCGGGGGTCTGCACGAGCAGGGTCGAGCGCTCCTCGATCTCGCCGCCGACGTAGTACGGCAGTCCGCAGGAGGCGAAGCTCACGTGTGGTCCGCGCTCGATGACGATGATCTCGTGCGCGTCGTCGAGTCGGCGCAGCCGCGTCGCGGCGGACATGCCGCCGGCGACGCCCCCGATGATGAGGGTGCGTGCCACGGTCAGCGTCCGAACAGGCGCGAGAGAAAGCCGCCGGTCTCGGTGCGCTCGTGGCCTGGGCAGCGGTCGGCGCGCGGCACGGCGGACATGACGCTGTCGACGTGCTGGCCGCATCCGGCCCAGGTGGTCTTGCCGCACGTGCGGCAAGTGATGGCTCGGCACATGGTGCTCTCCTTCGGTGTCGTTCGCGAACCCATAATACCCCCGGGGGTATCAAAGAACGACGAAGTGGCCACGCCGGTCTGCGCGTAGGGTGTCGTTCGTGGTGTCGTGGCGCGATCTCGTCTCGGTCGCCGTCGGTGGTGCCCTCGGTACCGCGGTGCGCGCCGGTCTGACCCTCGCGTTCCTGGACGCCCTCGGGCCGGCTCTCGTGCCGATCGTCAACGTCGTCGGAGCGTTCGCGATCGGCATCCTGTTCGGGATCCGCGCGCGGATGCCACGCTCGAGCCGCGCCCAGCGGGCGCAGCTGTTCTTCGGCACCGGCGTGCTCGGCGGGTTCACCACCTACAGTGCGTTGGCGGTGGAGTCCGCTGATCTCGCGTCGCTGTGGTGGGGGGCGGCGACGGTCGTCGTCGGCACCTTCGCGGCGTGGATCGGCGTGCTGATCGGTCGCGGCGGGAGGGTGCGATGACGCCCCTGGTCTTCCTCGCGGTGGTCGTCGCCGGAGGGATCGGCGCGGTCCTCCGCTTCACCCTCGACACCGCCGTGCGCGCGCGGACCGGGGAGCGCTTCCCCTGGGGGATCCTCCTGGTGAACCTCACCGGCGCCCTGATCCTGGGCTTCGCGAGCACGCTTCCGGTCGACGAGGCGTGGCGCTGGATCATCGGCACCGGTCTCCTCGGCGGCTACACGACCTTCAGCGCCGTCGCGGTGACCACCGCGCTCCTGGCCGAAGAGGGCCGCACGCGTGCCGCGCTTTCGTACGCGGTGGTCTCGTTCGTCGGATCCGTGCTCGCGGCGGCCCTCGGTCTCACCCTCGGTCACGCCCTCTGAGCGGCCTCCTGCGCTGATCGCGCATGGAATACTGGGCCTGGATACAGTCCTGTATCGAACGGCTGCCCTCGGCATCCGTCGTCGGTCGACCCGAAGGGCCCCCGCGTGTCGTATCTGGCCGTCCTCAGCCTGCGCAATCGCGCGCTCATCGCCCTCGTCACTATCGTCGCCGCGGTGTTCGGCGGTCTCGCCCTGACGAACCTCAAGCAGGAGCTCATCCCCTCGATCGAGTTCCCGCAGCTCGCGGTCGTCACGACGTACCCGGGCGCCTCGCCCGAGGTCGTCGAAGCCGACGTGTCGACGCGGATCGAGGGCGCGATCCGCGGTGTCGACGGGCTCGAGTCCACCACCGCCACGAGCACCACGAACTCCTCGATCGTGTCCGCATCGTTCACGTACGGCACCGATCTGGCCGCCGCGCAGCAGAAGATCCTCGCCGCGATCGCCCGCATCAAGGACCAATTGCCCGAGTCGGCCGACACGACCGTGGCCTCGGCCAGCATCGACGACTTCCCCGTGATCCAGTTGGCCGTCACCGGCTACTCGGACGCCCAGACGATCCAGGCGACGCTGCAGTCGACCGTCGTCCCCGCGCTCGAGGACGTCGACGGCGTCAATGCCGCCCAGGTGGTCGGCGGCACCGGCCAGCGCGTCACGATCACCCCCGACGCCGGCCGACTCGGCGACCGCGGCTACAGCCAGCAGGCGATCACCGACGCCCTCGACGCCAACGGCATCCTCTTCCCCGGTGGCTCGGTCACCGAGGGGGATCAGACGCTGACGGTGCAGACCGGCGCGAAGCTGACCAGCGTCGACGAGATCGCGGCGCTGCCGCTCGTCCCCACCGACGCGGCGCAGATCGCGGCCGGCACCACCACGATCGGCGACGTCGCGGCCGTCGCGCAGCAGACCGACCCCGTGACGACCCTGTCGCGCGTGAACGGCGAACCGGCGCTCACGATCGCGGTCACCAAGCTGCCCGCCGCCAACACCGTCGACGTCTCGCGCGGCGTCCTGGCCGCGATTCCCGGCCTCGAAGCCTCGCTCGGCGGCGCCACCTTCACGGTCGTGTTCGACCAGGCCCCCTTCGTCGAGCAGTCGATCGAGGCTCTCGCGCAAGAGGGTCTTCTCGGACTCGCGTTCGCGGTCGTGATCATCCTCATCTTCCTGATGTCGGTGCGCTCGACCCTCGTCACCGCGATCTCGATCCCCACGAGCGTGCTCGCCACCTTCATCGGGCTGCAGGCCTTCGGGTACTCCCTCAACGTCCTGACCCTCGGGGCGCTCACGATCGCCATCGGTCGCGTCGTGGACGACTCGATCGTCGTGATCGAGAACATCAAGAGGCACTACGTCGGCGACGCGGACAAGATCCCCACGATCATCCGCGCCGTGCGCGAAGTGGCCGCCGCCATCACGGCATCCACGATCACCTCGGTCGCGGTGTTCCTCCCCATCGCCTTCGTCGGCGATGTCACCGGAGAGCTCTTCCGACCGTTCTCGCTCACCGTCACGATCGCGATGGCCGCCTCGCTGCTGGTCTCGCTCACGATCGTGCCCGTGCTGGCGTCGTGGTTCCTCAAGCCGGGCAAGGTGATCCGGGATGCCGAGGGCAACCCCGTCGATCCGGAGTCGCCGAGCGCCCCGCCCTCGCGCCTGCAGAAGGCGTACGTGCCCGTGCTGAGCTGGACGCTGCGGCACTCGTGGGTCACCCTCGGCCTGGCCGTGCTCGTCCTGGCCGGGACCGTGGCATCCGTTCCCCTGCTCAAGACCGACTTCCTCGGCGACTCGGGCCAGAACACCTTCACCGTGACCCAGAAGATCGGTTCCGCTCCGAGCCTCACCGCCGAGGACGCCGCCGCGCAGCGCGTGGAGACCGTGCTGCGCGACGTGCCGGGCGTCGAGACGGTGCAGACCTCGATCGGCTCCAGTGGCTCGGCCCTGCGTGACGCGTTCTCCGGCGGCGGTTCGGGCATCACGTACTCCATCACCTCCGAGGCCGGTGTCGACCAGGTCGACCTGCGCGAGCGCGTGCGCACCGCCGTGTCCGACATCACCGATGCCGGCGAGATCGAGGTGAGCGCCCAGGGCAGCGGCTTCGGATCCACCGACATCACCGTCGACGTCACCGCGGCCGACGGGCAGGCGCTGCAACAGGCCGCCGACGCGGTGGTCTCGGGACTCCAGGGCCGCGACGGCATCGGCCAGGTCTCCAGCAGCCTGTCGGCCTCGCTGCCGTTCGTTTCGGTGCGGGTCGATCGGGATGCCGCCGCCGAGCGCGGACTGTCGGAGCGCACGGTGGGCGCGCTGGTGTCGGGTGCGATGCAGCCGCGTCAGGCGGGCACGGTCGAGATCGACGGGCGCGGTCTCAGCGTGTACATCGCCTCGGACAACCCGCCCACGACGATCGACACGCTGCGGGCGCTGGAGATCCCGACGGCGCGCGGCGCCGTGCGCCTCGACGAGATCGCGACGGTCGAGACGAGCCAGACGCCCCCGAGCATCACGACCGCGCGGGGCCTGCGCACCGCCACGGTCACCGTCACGCCGACCACGGACGACCTCGGCAGCTCCTCGACGAGTGTGCGCGAGGCTCTCGCCGACGTGTCGCTGCCCGACGGGGCGACCGCAGAACTCGGCGGGGTCGTGACCGATCAGCAGGACGCCTTCAGCCAGCTCGGCCTGGCGCTCCTGGCGGCGATCCTCATCGTGTACGTGGTGATGGTGGCGACCTTCAAGTCGCTGCGGCAGCCTCTCGAGCTGCTCGTCTCGGTGCCGTTCGCGGCCACCGGAGCCATCCTCATGCTGCTGGTGACCGGGGTGCCGCTCGGTGTCGCCGGCATGATCGGCGCCCTGATGCTCGTGGGCATCGTCGTCACGAACGCCATCGTCCTGATCGACCTGGTGAATCAGTACCGCGCGCGGGGGCTCAGCGTGTTCGAGGCCACGATCGTCGGCGGTTCACGGCGACTCCGCCCGATCCTCATGACCGCGCTCGCCGCGATCTTCGCGCTCGTGCCGATGGCGCTGGGCATCACCGGACACGGTGGGTTCATCTCGCAGCCGCTGGCCGTCGTGGTGATCGGCGGGCTCGTGTCGTCGACATTCCTGACGCTGCTCGTGCTGCCGACGCTGTACAACCTCGTCGAGGGAGCGCGGGAGCGGCGGATCGCCCGACGCGCGGCGCGGTCGACGGCCGACGCAGGCGAGGCGGAGCCGACGACGGGCGAGCAGGAGCCGACGACGGACGAGCACCCGCTGAGCCGACGAGAGCTGCGCGAGCGCCACTGACGAGGACCGGCCGGCGCCGCACGACGCAGACACGCGAGCGGCGCGCCGGACGGGTGGCGAGGGCCGCCGTGCCGGACATGACGGTGCGGCGGGTGAGGGCGGTGAGGGGCGCGGCCGGGCGCGAGGCGAAGGCCGCCGCGACGGCGGTGCGGACCCGGGAGGGCACCCGCTCCTGCTGCGTGGCTTCGACGGCGGGCTCCCGACGCGCCGCGGAGCCCGCGAGGCACTGCGTGAAGACGCCCGACCATGCGAACATCGCGCTGAAGGCGATGACCTCGAACAGCGCGAGGTTGATCGTCGCGGTGACGAAGAGCCACGCGCCGGCGAAGAGGAAGACGAAGACGAGCGAGGTCGTCAGCACGAGTCGCTTCGGCAGACGGTGCAGCAGGAACGGCGAGGTGAGCAGCAGCGCCGCGAAGCCGAGCACCATCATCCCGGCGACCTTGTCGTGCAGGTCCTTGTCGGTGTTGAGGGGGACGCACCCGACCAGGGCGAGATTCACGCCGATCACCGTCAGGAACAGCGCCGACGCCGTCGCGGCACCGCGGCGACCGGCCCGGCGTCCGAGGCGGCGCAGATCACGGCGCACCCGCACGGCGAAGACGACGACGAGGGACCCGCCGACCTTGAGCGTGGTGTTGAAGAACGCCGCCGAGAGGTCGCCGAACGTGCCCAGCTGGCTGAAATGCAGCTGCCACCACAGCGGGTCGCTCGTCGTGAGGATCGAGGCGAGGATGCCGCCCACCAGCACGACGAGCACGAGCCCGGCGAGGTGCATGGTGGGGATGTCGTCGACACGACGCAGGACGCGTCGCCCGAGGGCGGGGAAGAAGGCAGAAGGGACGGCGGGACGGACCGCGATGCTCATCTCGGGCACTTTCGTCATGGACGGATCGGGCGTCCCCCCACACCGCGGAACACCCAGCCCCCGTCGGCTCATTCGGGTTTGAGCCGAGGGAACGATGGTCCTCGGTCTCCCCGGCGGCGACGGAATCCGTCAAGGGAATCGTAACTTTCCGAGCGGCCCCATAGGAAAGGTCTTCTCTGCGAATTCCCCAGATCGTAGGGGAATTTCTTGTCCCCCATTTGGGGGACAAGCGCCCCTCAGTCGCGGTACGTGATGCCCCATTCCCGGCGAATCTCGCGGCCCGGTCCCAGCGAAACGAGGTCGATCCCCGTCGCGAAAGCGTTCGCCGGAGCCGTCATGGGCTCGATGGCCACTGCCAGCGGAATCCCGGGATAGCGGTCGGTCGTGAAGACCTGCGCCCACTCGAAGCCGGCGTCCTGCCACAGTTCGACGCGCCGACCGTCGGGGGCGGTGAGCGTGTGGCGCGCCCGGCCCTCGGCATCCCGCTCCAAACCGCGATAGGCGTTGTCGAGGGCCACGTCGCCGAGGCGTCGACCCGCCCGCAGGTCGGTGGCGTCGTCGACGGGCACCTCGTCGACCGGAAGCTTGCGCTCATCGAGCACGAGGGTCGACGTCCCGCTCGAGCGGATGACCAGATCGGCCGTGGGGACCCCGCCGATCTGCAGGTAGGGGTGGATGCCGAGCGCCACCGGCGCGGTCTCGGCACCGACGTTCTCGATGTCGTGGACCACGTGCAGGCCGTCCGCGAGGAGCGTGAAGGTCACGCGCGTGCGCAAGTGGAAGAGGTACCCCGTCTGCGGCACGACGTCGGCCCCGAGCACGACGCGCTCGTCGGAGGTCTCGAGGGCGGTGTACGCCCCGAAGCGCAGCAGCCCGTGACTGGCGTTGCCGAGTGCGGGCTCGCTGATCGAGAGCTGCCGGTCCACTCCGCCGAAGGAGTACTTGCCGTCACGGATGCGATTCGGCCACGGCACGAGAACGACCCCGGATGCCGCGGGCGCGGGCACGTCGTCCGCGTAGCGCGGCACGAGGTCGACGCCGTCGACCGTCAGGGCGCGCAGCGCCGCGCCCACCTGGGCGATCTCGGCGGTGGAGTGCGGGCCGCGGAGGCGGAAGCGGTGGCCGGTGGGGTCGGCGGTCATGACGTGGCCTTTCGAGAGCGGGGCGGGGCTTGCAACCAGGGTCGCAGGACACGCGTCACCCAGGGAAGCACCGCGTAGGTCATCACCGGGGTGAGCAGCAGGGTGGTGGACAGCACGCGCAGTGGTAGCGGGATCTCGGCGAACCCCGGCACGAACCCGAGCAGCCAACTGGCGAGGAGATTGGTCGGGAAGAAGCCCACCCAGATCGTCACGGCCTGCTTCCACCGCGGCGGCGCGGGCGGCACCGGTTGCTGGACCGGCGAGGTCGTGGCATCCGTGGGGGCGAGGACGGAACCGAACGCGGCGTCGAACCATCCCTCGATGCCCGTGCGTCTCTCCACCCGCTCCTCGCGGGCGAAGGGGCGGCCCGAGTCGAGCCACCACTGCCGCTGCGACGACGTCTCCCACTCCTCGAGCGTGGTGATGTCGCGGAAGCGGTACAGCATGTACCAGAGATCGCTGTCTTCGCCCGCGCGCACCCACCCCGAGCCGAGGAAGCCCGGGAAAGCGGTCGCGAGGTCGGTGCCGGCCTGCATCCAGGAGGTCGCTT
>NZ_CAKKMM010000059.1:0-15742 GCF_918698205.1 Microbacterium sp. Bi128
CCGCGGTCGAGTCCGACGCCGCCCCCGCCGCGCAGAGCGCCGGCATCATCGAGCTGGCCCAGCGCCTGCACGACGAGCACGTCGCCGAGGGCAAGGCCCAGCGCGACCAGCTCGTCTCCGAGGCTCAGGCCCAGGCCGCGTCGATCGTGGCCGAGGCCGAGAAGCAGGGCCGTGAAGAGCGTGCCCGTCTCGAGAAGGAGCGCACCACGCTCGAGGGTCGCATCACCGAGCTGCGCAACTTCGAGCGCGACTACCGCTCGCAGCTGCGTTCCTACATCGAGGGTCAGCTCCGCGACCTCGACACCGCCGGTTCGTCGTCGGGCTCGACGCCCGTCTCGGCGATCGGTCTGTAGGCCGACTCTTTGCGCAGTCGATCTCCTCTGCGTTCGGCGGCGGCCGGCGCCCTTGTCGCGATTCTCGCGGCGATGGTGCTGGCCGCCGACCAGTTGGCGAAGACGGTCGCCATCGAGAACCTTCCGCCCGAGCGCGTCGTCCCCGTCATCGGCGAGGCCCTGCAGTTCTATCTCGTGCGCAATCCGGGCGCGGCGTTCTCGCTCGGTGAGGGCGTCACGTGGATCTTCACGATCGCGCTGGCGGTCGTCGCCGGCATCATCGTGTTCCTCGCCGCCACCCGGGTGCGCTCGCGTCTGTGGGCCGTCGTGCTGGGGCTGCTCCTCGGCGGCGTGCTCGGCAACCTCACCGATCGCCTTCTGCGCGCCCCCGGCTTCCCGGTCGGGCACGTCGTCGATTTCATCTCGACGCCGTGGATGATGCCCGCGATCTACAACGTCGCCGACATCTTCATCGTCTCGATGATGATCTCGGTGGCTCTCCTCGTCCTCTTCGGTCTGCGGCTGGACGGCACGCGCGAGACGCGCGCCTCGCGTGAGGCGTCCGCGGCCGAACCTGCGGCCGAGGGCGCGGTCGAGGCCCCCGGCGAGCAGGGTGCCCGCTGACATGGACTCCCGGAGTCTCCCCGTCCCCGACGGGCTCGACGGGGCGCGCGTCGATCAGGCGTTGGCCAAGCTGCTCGGTTTCTCGCGGACATTCGCCGCCGACGTCGCCGACGCCGGCGGCGTGACCGTCGACGGGCGCACCGTCGGCCGTTCGGATCGCCTGCGGGCCGACACGTGGTTGAGCGTCGAGTGGGAGCCCAAGCGCGATCCCGAGATCGTGCCGGTGGCCGTGCCCGATCTCGGCATCGTGTGGGACGACGACGACATCGTCGTGGTCGACAAGCCGTCCGGCGTCGCCGCCCACCCCTCCGTGGGGTGGGAGGGGCCGACCGTCCTCGGGGCCCTCGCCGCCGCCGGCTTCCGCATCGCCACCAGCGGTGCGGCCGAACGGCGCGGCGTCGTCCACCGCCTCGACGTGGGCACGAGCGGTCTCATGGTCGTGGCCAAGACCGAGCGGGCCTACACGGTGCTCAAGGCGGCGTTCAAGGACCGCACGGTCGACAAGATCTACCACGCCGTCGTGCAGGGACACCCCGACCCGCTCGCCGGCACGATCGACGCGCCGATCGGGCGGCATCCGCACCACTCGTGGAAGTTCGCGGTCACGCCCGACGGCAAGGACTCGGTCACCCACTACGAGACCCTCGAGGCCTTCCCCCGGGCGTCGCTCCTGGAGATCCACCTCGAGACCGGCCGGACGCACCAGATCCGCGTGCACATGGCCGCGCACCGGCACCCGTGCGCCGGCGACCCGCTCTACGGCGCGGACCCCACCCTTTCGGCGCGTCTCGGACTCACGCGGCAGTGGCTGCACGCGCACCGGCTCGCCTTCGCGCACCCGGCGACGGGGGAGTGGGCGAGCTTCGATTCGCCGTACCCGGCCGACCTGCAACACGCGCTCGACGTCCTGCGCGACGGCGTCTGACGCCCCCGGGGCGTCGGATCAGCGGCCGCCCTCGAACCGCGTCGGTCCCGCGGTGAGGGCTGCCCGCACGCGCGCCGCCATATCGGCATCCAGGATCTCCTCGAGGGTGGAGACCGGATGCCATCCGACCTCGGTCATCTCGCCGTCGACCGGCTCGGGCTCGCCTTCGATCCACGTGCACGAGAACGTGAGGTCGAGGTAGTCGCTCTGGTCGCCGTTGGCGTAGGTGACACGGGGGATCTGGTGCACCCAGGCGAGGCGGTCGACGCGGATGCGCACCCCCGCCTCCTCCTCGGCCTCGCGTGCGGAGGCATCCGCGGGTTCTTCGCCCGGGTCCACGATGCCGGTGATCGGCGTCAGGCGGCCGTCATCGCTGCGGCGGCCGAGCAGCAGATCGTCGCCGCGCAGGATCACGGCGGTCACGCCGACGAGCGGCAGGGGGCGGGTGCCGACGTGGCGGCGCAGATCCAGGATGAAGTCGGGAGTGGGCACGCGCCCACGCTAACCCGGGCCGATGTCTGAGGGGGAACGTACACTCGACGAGTGGCAGCAGACTCCTTCGTTCACCTTCACGTGCACAGCGAGTACTCGATGCTCGACGGGGCCGCGCGCATCGGGCCGATGGTTCAAGAGGCCGTCAAGCTGGGCATGCCCGCGATCGCGGTGACCGACCACGGCAACACGTTCGCCGCGTACGAGTTCTACAAGACGGCGAAAGACGCCGGGATCAAGCCGATCATCGGCATCGAGGCCTACGTCACGCCCGGAACCCACCGGTCCGACAAGTCGCGCGTGCGCTGGGGCACCCCCGAGCAGCAGAGCGACGACGTCTCGGGTTCGGGCGCGTACACGCACATGACGTTGCTGTCCGAGACGACCGAGGGCATGCACAACCTCTTCCGGCTGTCGTCCCGGGCGAGCATGGAGGGCTACTACTTCAAGCCGCGCATGGACCGAGAGATCCTGCAGACCTACAGCAAGGGCCTCATCGCGACCACCGGGTGCCCGTCGGGCGAGGTGCAGACGCGCCTGCGGCTGGGGCAGTACGACGCGGCGCGCGCGGCGGCCGCCGAGTTCCAGGACATCTTCGGCAGAGAGAACTACTTCGCCGAGATCATGGACCCCGGTCTGTCGATCGAACGGCGCGTCATGGGCGATCTGCTGAAGATCTCGAAGGATCTCGGCATCCCGCTCCTCGGCACGAACGACCTGCACTACACCCACCAGCACGACGCGACGAGCCACGCGGCGCTGCTCTGCGTGCAGTCCGGGTCGACGCTCGACGACCCCAAGCGCTTCAAGTTCGACGGCGACGGCTACTACGTCAAGTCGGCCGCCGAGATGCGACAGGTCTTCCGCGACAACCCCGAGGCGTGCGACAACACCCTCCTCATCGCCGAGCGCTGCGATGTGGAGTTCAACACCTCGGCCAACTACATGCCGCGCTTCCCGGTGCCCGACGGCGAGACCGAAGACAGCTGGATGATCAAAGAGGTCGAGAAAGGCCTCGGCGACCGCTACCCCGACGGCATCCCGGATGCCGTGCGGAAGCAGGCCGAGTACGAGACCGGCGTCATCCTGCAGATGGGGTTCCCGGGCTACTTCCTCGTCGTCGCCGACTTCATCAACTGGGCCAAGGACCACGGCATCCGGGTCGGTCCCGGCCGTGGTTCGGGTGCCGGATCCATGGTCGCGTACGCCATGAAGATCACCGACCTCGACCCGCTCCAGCACGGCCTGATCTTCGAGCGCTTCCTCAACCCCGACCGCGTCTCGATGCCCGACTTCGACGTCGACTTCGACGACCGTCGCCGTGGCGAAGTGATCCAGTACGTCACCGAGAAGTACGGCGACGAGCGCGTGGCGCAGATCGTGACGTACGGCACGATCAAGGCCAAGCAGGCCCTGAAGGACGCCGGGCGCGTGCTCGGCTTCCCGTTCAGCATGGGCGACAAGCTCACCAAGGCCATGCCCCCCGCGGTTATGGGCAAGGACATGCCGCTCGACGGCATGTTCAACCCCGAGCACCCCCGCTACAAAGAGGCGAGCGAGTTCCGCACGCTCATCGAGACGGATGCCGAGGCCAAGACGGTCTTCGACACCGCCCTCGGGCTCGAGAACCTGAAGCGCCAGTGGGGCGTGCACGCGGCCGGCGTCATCATGTCGAGCGAGCCGTTGATCGACATCATCCCGATCATGCGCCGGGAGCAGGACGGCCAGATCGTCACGCAGTTCGACTACCCCGCGTGCGAGTCGCTCGGCCTGATCAAGATGGACTTCCTGGGGTTGCGCAACCTCACGATCATCAACGACGCGCTCGACAACATCGAGGCCAACCGCGGCCATCCGCTCGTGCTGGAAGACCTCGCGCTCGACGACGCGGCATCGTACGAGCTGCTCGCCCGCGGCGACACCCTCGGGGTGTTCCAGCTCGACGGCGGGCCGATGCGCTCGCTGCTGCGGCTCATGCGCCCCGACAACTTCGAGGACATCTCGGCCGTCCTCGCGCTCTACCGCCCGGGCCCCATGGGCGTGAACTCGCACATCAACTACGCGCTGCGCAAGAACAAGCAGCAAGAGATCGAGCCGATCCACCCCGAGCTCGAAGAGCCGCTGGCCGACATCCTCGACACCACCTACGGCCTGATCGTGTATCAGGAGCAGGTGATGGCCGTGGCGCAGCGCGTCGCGGGGTACACGCTCGGTCAGGCCGACCTGCTGCGTCGCGCGATGGGCAAGAAGAAGAAGAGCGAGCTCGACAAGCAGAAAGAGATCTTCTTCGGCGGCATGACCGAGCGCGGCTTCGGCGACGTCGCGCAGCAGACGCTCTGGAAGGTGCTCGAGTCCTTCGCCGACTACGCCTTCAACAAGGCGCACACCGCCGCGTACGGGCTCGTGTCGTACTGGACCGCCTACCTCAAGGCGCACTATCCCGCCGAGTACATGGCGGCGCTCCTGACGAGCGTCGGCGACTCGAAGGACAAGATGGCGGTCTACCTCAACGAATGCCGTCGCATGGGCATCAAGGTGCTGCCGCCCGACGTCAACGAGTCGATCCGCTACTTCGCCGCCGTCGGCGAAGACATCCGTTTCGGCCTCGGTGCCGTGCGCAACGTGGGTACCAACGTGGTCGACGGGATCGTCGCGGCGCGCCAGCAGGCGAAGTACACGTCCTTCCACGACTTCCTGTCGAAGGTTCCGCTGCACGTCGCGAACAAGCGCACGGTCGAGTCGCTCATCAAGGCCGGGGCCTTCGACTCGCTGGGGTCGACGCGGCGCGCGCTCGTGGAGATCCACGAGGACGCCTGCGAGGGCGCGGTGCTCGACAAGCGCCGCGAGGCCAACGGCGAGGTCGGCTTCGACTTCGACTCGCTGTGGGACGAGCCGCAGCAGGTGGTCAAGGTACCCGAGCGCCCCGAGTGGACGAAGAAGGACAAACTGGCGTTCGAGCGCGAGATGCTCGGTCTCTACGTCTCCGACCATCCCCTCGCCGGACTCGAGGTGCCGCTGGCGAAGCACGCGTCCACGTCGATCCACGATCTGCTGGCTTCCGACGATGTCCAGGACGGCGACCAGGTCACGGTCGCGGGACTCCTCACGAGCGTGCAGCACCGCGTCGCGAAGCAGAGCGGCAACCCGTACGGCATGGTCACCGTCGAGGACTTCAACGGCGAGGTGACCGTGATGTTCATGGGCAAGACCTACGCCGAGTTCGCCCCGGTCCTCCAGGGCGACGCGATCCTCGTCGTCCGCGGACGCGTCTCGCGCCGCGACGACGGGCTCAATCTGCACGCGCAGTCGGCCTTCGCCCCCGACCTCGAGGGTTTCGACGCGATGAGCGGCCTGACGCTCGTCGTACCCGAGCAGCGGGCCAACGAGACGCTGGTGGGGGAGCTCGCGCAGATGCTGCAGCGGCACGCCGGTGACACGGAGGTGACTCTCAAGCTGCACAAAGGTGGGACCGCCAAGGTCTTCGAGGTGCCGATGCCGGTGCGCGTGACAGCCGATCTCTTCGGCGAGCTCAAGGGACTGCTCGGGCCCAACTGCCTGGGCTGAGATGCGCGACGCGTTGTCGACGCCGGGTTTCCCGGGGCGGCGCGGCCACTCTCACACTGACGACGGGCGCTCCGGTGCCCGAGGGAAAGGACCATCGTGACCGATCGCTACGACCACCCGCACGCCGAGCCCGTAGGCGCGCCCGGGGACGACGACTCCCTGCGGCAGTCGGCGGGGTACGCGCCCTCCGACCACCCGGACGCCCCGCGTGACGAGCGCGCGACCGGTGCCGCCACCGAAGAAGCCGCGGGGCACGGCTCCGCCGTCGACCGCCCGGACGGCCCGAACGCCGGGGCCGACGCCGATGACACCGGCGCGGACGATCACGCCACGGCGCGGGCCCAGGTCGGCGCGCGCTCGCACGTGAACGCGCGCCGTGCCACGCACACCGAGCTGCCGGACGCCGACGCGCACGGCGTCCCGGCTGGCGATGCGCCGCAGTACGGCGTCGGGCCGTTCTCGGTGCGCGAGGTCGCACTGCTCGGCCTGTGGGCCGTCACGTTCCTCGTGTCGTTCTTCCCGACCAACAACCTCCCCGCCAACGTCCGCGTCCTCGGTGGCGGCTCCAACGTGTGGCTCTCCGGGCTGTGGTGGATCCCCACGGTCGCCCTTCCGACCCTCGCCGTCGGGCTCCTCGTCCTCCGACGCCTCTCCCCGCAGGGGATCCGCCGGGTCGGATCGCTCGGCATCGACCAGTTCGCCTCGGTGGCGTTCTCGGTCGCGGCGCTCGTGTGGACCTCGTGGGTCTGGGACACCGTTTCGGTGGCGATCGAGACGGGTCTGTGGACGCGGACGTGGGTCGTCTGGGTCGGCGCGGTCTTCACCCTGGCGGGCGTCGTCCTCACGGTCTTCGCCCCCGTCATCCCGCCCTTCGAGCAGGACTTCCAGGAGCGGCCCGAGACCCCCGCGCACCGCAACGCACGCCCCGTGCGCGCGGTCGCCCCGCGTCCTCCGCGTCCGCGGCCGGTGCGCACTGCACCGGCTCCCGCCGCCGACGAGTCCGAGAACCCCGACACGTCCGACGCTCCCGCCCCCGGCAGCTACACCGGGTCGACGGAGTTCCCGCACTCCGCCGAGTCCGCGCCGGCGACCTCGGTGCTGCCCACCCACGACGACACCCACGACACCGACGTGATCTCCGCGGGCGCCGCTCCGGTCCACGAGGAGCGCACCGCCGAACACCAGAGCGCCCCGCGACATCCGCATCCTCAGGCGTTCTGGGCGCTCTCGCCCGATGAGCGCGAGATCGTCGACGATTACGGCCTCCCGATCTTCCGCATCGGCCCCACCGCGTGGGCGCTCGTGATCGAGGACCGCGGCGAGACCTTCGTCATCCGGCACGACGACGGTCGCATCGGGTATCTGCATGACGTGACGGGCGTGACGCGCGGCTGAGCAGTGAGGGGGAAGCGCCTGACGGCGGGCGGGCGGTTCCCCCTCGACCGGTAGCCTGGAGGAATGCTCCGCACCATCGATCTGCGCGGCCGCGTGCTCTCGCCCGCCGAGGTCCTCGCCGCCGTTCCCCGCGCCGATGCCGCCCGTGACGAAGCGCTCGCGACCGCGGCCCGCATCGTCGACGACGTCGCGCAGCGGGGCGAGGAAGCGTTGCGCGAGCAGGCAGCGACGTTCGACCGCGTCAGCGACCACGCGATCGCCGTCCCCGCGGCGCACCTGGACGAGGCTCTCGCGGGCCTCGAACCCGGTATCCGGGCCGCGCTCGACGAGGCCATTCGCCGTGTCCGGACGGCGTCCGCCGCGCAGGTCCCCGCTCCGTCCGTCACCGAGCTGGGCCCCGGAGCGCGCGTCACGCAGCGGTGGCAGCCGGTCCGCCGGGTCGGCCTCTACGTCCCCGGCGGCAAGGCCGTGTACCCCTCGAGCGTCGTGATGAACGTCGTCCCCGCCCAGGTCGCGGGAGTCCGTGAGGTCGCGCTCGCCTCACCGCCGCAGGCCGAGTTCGGCGGACGCGTGCACCCGGTGATCCTGGCCGCCGCACGGCTGCTCGGCGTCACCGAGGTCTATGCCATGGGCGGCGCGGGAGCGATCGGCGCCTTCGCGCACGGCGTCTCCTCGCTCGGCCTGGACCCGGTCGACGTCGTGACCGGTCCGGGCAACAACTTCGTCGCCTCCGCGAAGCGCGCCGTGGCCGGCCGCGTGGGCATCGACTCCGAGGCCGGAGCCACCGAGATCCTCATCGTCGCCGATGCCACCGCCGATGCGGCTCTGGCGGATGCCGTGCGCGCGGCGCTCGAACCCCGTGTGACCTCCACCCGCCACTCCGAGCGCGTCCGCGCGGCGTTCGACGGACCGCAGTCCGCGATCGTCCTCGTTGACGACATCGCGCAGGCGACGGCGTTCAGCAACGCCTACGCACCGGAGCACCTCGAACTGCACCTGTCCGATCCCCGGCCGGAGGACTACGTCAACGCCGGTGCGGTGTTCGTCGGTCCCTACACGCCGGTGAGCCTCGGCGACTACCTCGCCGGCAGCAACCACGTCCTGCCCACCGGGGGTCAAGCCCGTTACGGGGCCGGGCTGTCGGCGGCGACGTTCCTGCGGCCCCAACAGGTCGTCGAGTACGACCGGGCCGCGCTGTCGGCGGTGCACGAGGCCATCGTCACCCTCGCCCAGGCCGAGGCGCTGCCCGCGCACGGCGAGGCCGTCACGGCGCGATTCACCGACTGATCGGGGTCCCTCATGCACTGCCCGTTCTGCCGAAACCCGGACTCTCGCGTCATCGACTCCCGCACGAGCGACGACGGGCTCAGCATCCGTCGCCGTCGCCAGTGTCCGAAGTGCGGCGGGCGTTTCTCGACGGTCGAGACCGCGAGCCTCAACGTCATCAAGCGCTCGGGTGTGGTCGAACCGTTCAGCCGCGAAAAGGTGATGTCGGGTGTACGGAAGGCGTGTCAGGGCCGACCGGTGACGGATGCCGATCTCGCGATGCTCGCGCAGCAGGTCGAGGAGGCGATCCGTCAGACCGGGTCCTCGCAGATCGAGGCGAACGAGATCGGATTGTCGATCCTCGGTCCTCTCCGGGAACTCGACGAGGTCGCTTACTTGCGGTTCGCGAGCGTCTACCAGGCCTTCGAATCGCTCGACGACTTCGACGCCGCGATCGCCCAGTTGCGCGCGGACCACGCCGCGCGAGCGACCGCCGCGCCGGAGCCGGCCGACGACGTCCAGTAGCCTGGCGGGGATGTATCCCCTTCTCTTCCGCTCGGTTCTGAGCCGCCTCGATCCTGAGTTCGCCCATCACCTGGGTGCCGCGGTGATCCGCGTCGCGGGCGTCGTGCCCGTGGCATCCGCGGTCCGCCGGCTCACCGCCCCGGCGCCGTCGTTGCGGGCGCGCGCCCTGGGGCTGACGTTCGATTCGCCGTTCGGCGTCGCCGCGGGCTTCGACAAGAACGTCACGATGGTGCGAGGCCTGGGTGCCCTCGGGTTCGGGCACGTCGAGGTGGGGACGGTCACGGCGCTGCCGCAGCCGGGCAACCCGAAGCCGCGCCTGTTCCGTCTCGTCGCCGATCGTGCGGTGATCAACCGCATGGGCTTCAACAACGACGGCGCCGCTGTCGCCGCCCGTCGACTGCAGGCACTGCGGCGTTCGCGTCGCCGCCCCGTCGTGGGCGTGAACATCGGCAAGAGCCGGGCGGTGGCCGTCGAGGACGCCACGACCGACTACGTCCGCAGCGCCCGTCTGCTGGCGCCGCTCGCGGATTATCTCGTCGTCAACGTCTCCTCTCCCAACACCCCCGGTCTGCGGGGATTGCAGGCCGTCGAGACGCTGCGTCCGTTGCTCTCTGCGGTGCTCGAGGCCGCCGGGACGACGCCGCTGCTGGTCAAGATCGCGCCCGACCTCTCCGACGACGAGGTCGCGGACATCGCGCGGCTCGCCGTCGACTTGGGGCTTTCCGGCCTCATCGCCACGAACACCACGATCGGCCGCGAGGGGCTTCGCACCGCCGCGTCCACCGTCGAGGCTGCCGGAGCTGGCGGGCTGTCCGGGGCGCCGTTGAAAGAACGGGCGCTGGAGGTCCTCGACCTCGTGCGCGCCGCCGTGCCCCAGGATTTCGTCGTGATCTCGGCCGGGGGAGTGGAGACCGCGGACGACGTGCGGGAACGTCTCGCCCACGGGGCGACGCTCGTCCAGGGCTACACGGCGTTCCTCTACCGCGGTCCGCTGTGGGCGCGCCAGATCAACCGCGGCCTGCGCCGGGGCGCATGAGAACGGCGGCGCGTCCCGAAGGACACGCCGCCGCGAACAGGGATCGGATCAGGCGGGGTACTGGCCGCGCTTGACCTGCGCCTTGGGCAGTCGCATGAAGCGCATCTGCACGGTGCGCATCGACGCGTACCAGCCGAGGCCCTTCTCGACCCGTCCCTCGCCGAACTTCGCCTTCACGGCGCGCTTGACGCGGATCGAGGTGATGATCATGTCGCCGATGACGAAGAGGATGAAGATCCACAGCGCCACGAACGACCAGTACTGGAAGAAGCCGTTGGGCACGAGCGTGAGCACGATGACGAGGATCATGAACGGCATCACGCCCTCGCCGAGGTGCCAGCCGGCGTCGACGAAGTCACGGGCGAATCGGCGCTGGTCTCCCTTGTCGCGCACGGGCAGGTAGCGCTCGTCGCCGGCGGCCATGCCGACGCGGGCCTTCTCGCGCTGGGCGGCGAGTTCGGCGCGCGCGCGGGCCTTCGCTTCTTTGGTGTCGGGGACCAGGGGACGCTTGCGGGCGGCCTCCCGCTCGGCCCGAGACGGCGTCGCGCGCCCCTTCCCCGCAGCGGTGGACTCCGCCTCGACGGGCGTGTCGTTGGGGACGGGGGCAGGGGACTTGGCCACGGATAACCTCGAGAGCTCACTGGATCGGAGACTTAAGATTACCCGCATGACCCTCGACCTGTCCCGGCGGGATGCCGTCCGCGCTACCGCGTCCGCCGGCATCCCCTCCGCCCTCGCCGATCTCGGCGCCCTCGTGCGCATCCCGTCCGTCGCCTGGCCCGCTTTCGACCAGGCCGAAGTGCAGCGCAGCGCCGACGCCGTCGCCGATCTGATGCGCGGAACGGGCGTGTTCGAGCGCGTGGAGGTCGCGCGCGCCGCGATCCCCGGCACCGACGAACTCGGCCAGCCCGCCGTCCTGGCATCCCGCCCGGCCCGCAACGGCCGTCCGACGGTGCTGCTGTACGCCCACCACGACGTGCAGCCGCCCGGTGACGAGGACCTGTGGGAGTCGCCGCCGTTCGAGCCCACCGTCCGGGACGGTCGGCTGTACGGGCGCGGGGCCGCGGACGACAAGGCGGGCATCATGGTCCACGTGGGGGCGATCCGTGCCCTGGTCGAGACGCTCGGCGACGACCTCGACCTCGGCATCGCCGTGTTCATCGAGGGCGAAGAGGAGTACGGTTCCCGCTCGTTCGCGCAGTTCCTCGTCGACCACGCCGACGTGCTCCGTTCCGATGTCATCGTCGTGGCCGACTCGGGCAACTGGGACGAGCGCACGCCCGGGCTGACGGTGTCGCTGCGCGGCAATGCGCGGTTCACCCTCACGGTCCGCACCCTCGCCCACGCCTCGCACTCGGGAATGATGGGCGGCGCGGTTCCGGATGCCATGCTCGCCACCGTGAAGCTCCTGTCGACGCTGTGGGACGACGACGGCGCGGTCGCCGTCGAAGGTCTCGCCGTGCGCGACGCCGACACGCCGCCGTACGACGAGGAGACCCTGCGCGCCGAGTCCGGCCTGCTCGACGGGGTGTCGCCCATCGGACGCGACAGCATCCTCAGCCGCCTGTGGAACAAGCCGTCGATCACGATCACCGGGTGGGATGCCACCCCCGTCGAGTCCGCGTCGAACACCCTCGCTCCGCAGACCCGCGTCGTCCTCAGTGCCCGTGTGGCTCCCGGCCAGTCGGCGCAGGAGGCCTTCGCCGCGCTGGAGACGCACTTGCGCGCCCACGCGCCCTTCGGTGCGCAGCTGGAGTTCAGCGACGTCGACTGCGGCGACGCGTTCCTGGTGGACACCGGGGGATGGGCCGTCGAGGATGCGCGCGAGGCCTTCGCCGAGGGGTACGGCGTGGATGCCGTCGACGTCGGAATCGGCGGATCGATCCCGTTCATCGCCGACCTCGTCCGGGAGTTCCCCGGTGCGCAGATCCTCGTCACGGGTGTCGAGGATCCGCACGCCCGGGCCCACAGCCCGAACGAGTCCCTGCACCTCGAGACCTTCGGCAACGCGCTGGTCTCGGAGGCGCTGCTGCTGGAGCGTCTGAACCGCCGCACCGTCTGATCGAGGCCGCGGGGGCGAGGCGGGCGTAGAATCGACTCGTCCCCGCGACCGAACGACCCGAAGGGCCACGCCATGACCGACACGACACTGTCGTCCGACGCCGTCACCCGCGAGCACGGAGTCGCCCTCACCGACGCCGCCGCCGACAAGGTGAAGAGCCTGCTCTCGCAGGAGGGACGCGACGACCTCCGTCTGCGCGTCGCCGTGCAGCCGGGCGGATGCTCCGGACTCATCTACCAGCTCTACTTCGACGAGCGCTATCTCGACGGCGACAAGGTCGTCGATTTCGACGGCGTCGAGGTCATCATTGACGACATGAGCGTTCCGTACCTCGACGGTGCGCACATCGACTTCAAGGACACGATCTCGGAGCAGGGCTTCACGATCGACAACCCCAACGCGCAGGGCTCCTGCGCCTGCGGCGACAGCTTCCACTGACGCCGGCCACGACGCTTCGGCGCCGATTCGACGACCCCCGGAAACCACGGATCACACCGCGGAATCCGGGGGTTTTCGATGCTTCGGTGCTGGACGAATGGCCAGAGAACCGTAAGAGCTTGCTCTAGACTGTCGAGAGCAACATCCACGACCCGGAAAGGTGCACTGTGCCCTCCAAACGTCGCCTTCGCTGGGCAGCTGTCCCCGTCGGGATCGCGTCCGTCGCCCTCCTCTCCGGCTGCACCACGTCGCAGCTCCACGGATTCCTCCCGGGATTCGTCGACGACGGAACACCCGCGACGAACCACACCGACATGGTCGCCGGTCTGTGGGTCAACTCGTGGATCGTCCTGCTCGTGGTGGGTGTCCTCACGTGGGGCCTCATGCTGTGGGCGGTCATCGCCTACCGGCGTCGCAAGGGCCAGTCGGGCCTGCCGGTGCAGCTGCGCTACAACATGCCGGTCGAGATCTTCTACACGGTGGTGCCGCTGATCCTCGTGGTGGGCTTCTTCGCCTTCACCGCCCGCGACCAGAACACGCTCGAGACCCAGTACGAGAACCCCGACGTGTCGATCACTGCGTACGGCAAGCAGTGGGCCTGGGACTTCCAGTACAACGGTGAGCGCGAAGACAACTCGGACGCGGTGTACTCCATGGGCGTCCAGGCCAAGGCCACCGGCGACGGGTACGACCTCCAGGACGTGCCGACGCTGTACCTGCCGGTCAACAAGACCGTCCAGATCGAGCTGCGTTCGCGCGACGTGATCCACTCGTTCTGGATCATCGACTTCCTCTACAAGAAGGACATGTACCTCGGCAAGGAGAACTACTGGTCGTTCACCCCGACCCGTGAGGGCACCTACGAGGGCAAGTGCGCCGAGCTGTGCGGTGAATACCACTCCGCCATGCTGTTCAACGTGAAGGTCGTCAGCGAGGGCGAGTACGAGGCCTACCTCGACTCCCTGCGCTCGGCCGGCGACGTCGGCGACATCAGTGATCTGTCCCGCCTGCAGAACCTCAGCACGGCCGGCACCGAAGGGAACGAGTGATCATGGCCACGACGCTTCCGCTCCAGGAGAAGGGCGCATCGCGCCCGACGACCCTCCCGCCGCGTCAAGCCGCTCTCCTCAGCAGCACCCGTGTGGAGCAGAAGGGCAACCTGGTCGTCAAGTGGATCACCTCCACCGACCACAAGACGATCGGGTACATGTACCTCATCGCCTCGGTGCTGTTCTTCATGCTCGGCGGTGTGATGGCGCTCATCATCCGCGCCGAGCTGTTCGAGCCCGGGATGCAGATCATCCCGACCAAAGAGCAGTACAACCAGCTGTTCACGATGCACGGCACGATCATGCTGCTCATGTTCGCGACGCCGCTCTTCGCCGGTTTCGCCAACGCGCTGCTGCCGCTGCAGATCGGTGCTCCCGACGTGGCGTTCCCGCGTCTGAACGCGTTCGCCTTCTGGCTGTTCCTCTTCGGCTCGACGATCGCCGTGTCCGGGTTCCTCACCCCGCAGGGCGCCGCCGGCTTCGGATGGTTCGCGTATCAGCCGCTCGCCAACGCGAGCTTCTCGCCCGGCGTCGGAGGCAACCTCTGGATGCTCGGCCTGGGCATCAGCGGATTCGGAACGATTCTCGGTGCCGTGAACTTCATCACGACTGTTCTCACGATGCGCGCGCCCGGCATGACCATGTGGCGGATGCCGATCTTCTCGTGGAACACGCTCATCACGAGCATCCTGATCCTCCTGGCCTTCCCGGTCCTGGCCGCCGCGATCTTCGCCGCCGCCGCCGACCGCGTGCTCGGCGCTCAGATCTACAACCCCGAGAACGGTGGCGTGCTGCTGTGGCAGCACCTGTTCTGGTTCTTCGGTCACCCCGAGGTGTACATCATCGCGCTGCCGTTCTTCGGCATCGTCTCCGAGATCTTCCCGGTGTTCAGCCGTAAGCCGATCTTCGGGTACAAGACCCTCGTCTACGCGACGATCGCCATCGCGGCGCTCTCCGTCGCGGTGTGGGCACACCACATGTACGTCACGGGCGGAGTCCTCCTGCCGTTCTTCGCTCTGATGACGATGCTCATCGCGGTTCCGACCGGCGTGAAGATCTTCAACTGGATCGGAACGCTCTGGCGAGGCTCGGTCACGTTCGAGACCCCCATGGTCTTCGCGCTCGGCTTCCTGGTGTCCTTCGTCTTCGGTGGCCTCACCGGCGTCATCCTCGCGTCGCCTCCGCTGGACTTCCACCTGTCCGACTCGTACTTCGTCGTGGCGCACTTCCACTACGTCGTCTTCGGCACCGTGGTGTTCGCGATGTTCGCGGGCTTCTACTTCTGGTGGCCGAAGTGGACCGGCAAGATGCTCAACGAGCGTCTGGGCATGGTGCACTTCTGGATGCTGTTCGTCGGATTCCACATGACCTTCCTCATCCAGCACTGGCTGGGCGTGGACGGCATGGTGCGCCGCTACGCCGACTACGCCGCGGCCGACGGCTTCACCTGGGGCAACCAGCTCTCGACCGTGGGATCGATGATCCTGGGCGCCTCGATGATCCCGTTCCTGCTGAACGTCTGGATCACGGCTCGTAAGGCACCTCGAGTGACCGTCGACGACCCGTGGGGGTACGGCGCTTCGCTCGAGTGGGCCACGTCGTGCCCGCCGCCGCGTCACAACTTCACGTCGATCCCGCGTATCCGCAGCGAGCGTCCTGCCTTCGACCTGAACCACCCCGAGGCCGGCGTGCCGGTCGGTGTGGGACCGGCCAAGGATGCGCCCGACGCGCCCGTGGTGGACGCTGCTGCCGGAGAGGTCAAGTAACCGATGCGTACCAACGTCAACCTCTGGTGGATCCTCACCGCCTTCTCGATGTTCATCGCCGCGGTCTACGTGGTGTGGAACATCATTAGCCACGGCGGGGTGGAGTGGGTCGGAACGGTCGCTCTGGTCTTCATGGGCCTGATGAGCGCGATGATCGGCTTCTACATCGGCCGCGTGCTCAAGGCGCAGCACGGTGAGCTGCCCGAGGACTCCTTGACGGCCGACATCGACGACGGCGACCCCGAGATGGGTGAGTTCAGCCCCTCTT
>NZ_CAKKMM010000060.1:0-15703 GCF_918698205.1 Microbacterium sp. Bi128
GGTGCGGACTCCTTGACCTCGACGAGGCTCTTGAGCATGTTGAACGCCTCGTCGAAGCGCAGCGGCGTCGGGTTGTGGGCGTTGCCCACGAAGCCGGTGACACCGGGGGTGTGGCGCACGACCGACCAGGTGTCCTCGTTGAGATCCATGCGCACGAGCACGTAGCCCGGGATGCGCACGCGCGTGACCATCTTGCGCTGGCCGTTCTTGATCTCGACGACGTCCTCCATCGGGACCTCGACCTGGTAGATGTCGTCCTCGACCTCGAGCGTCGACTTGCGCTGCTCGATGTTGGCCTTCACCTTGCGCTCGAAACCGGCGTAGGAGTGGATGACGTACCACTTGCCGGGGAGCGAGCGCAGCTCGGCGCGGAACGCCTCGTAGGGATCGAGGTCCTCGTCGTCGGCGGAGTCCTCGTCGACCGGCGCCTCGGCGGCGTCCGCGAGGGACTCCGAAGCCTCGACCTCGTCGACGACGCTCGCCGCTCCGGCGACCTCGTCCACGAAGTCCTGGTCGAGCACGGGCTCGTCGGGCTCGCCGTTGATGTCGGGCCCGTCGTACGGGGTGACCTCGTCCGCGGCCTCGGCGGCGTCTTCGGCCGCCTCTTCGGCGAGGGAGTCATTGAGGACCTCGGCGGCAGCCTCGGCCTCGCTGGTCTCGTCGATCTCGAGAGCGTCGTTCACGATCGCGTCCGCCTCCGGGTCGGTGATCTCGACGTCGCCGAGGTCGGCGACATCGTCGTTCTCGTCATCCACGATGTGGACGGCGTTGTGCTCGGCGGCGTCGGACGCGTGCTCCTGCGCGGCGAGCACGTTGCCCTCCTGGGCTTCGTCGTCCTCGCTCGACTGCTCGGCAGCCGTCGCCCAATCGGCGTCGTCGACATATCTTTCAGACACTGGTGATCTCTTCCGTTCTGGGGCGGCCGCTCGTGGGGCCGCGCGTCCGCCGAAGCGCCGGTCAGGCGCCAGCGGCACCCGGGACGCCGAACACGGCGCTTGTCAGCCACACGAACAGCACGTCGAGGCCGTACACGAGCGCCATCATCACGATGACGAACCCGAGCACCACGGCGGTGAACTTCACGAGTTCCTGCCGCGTGGGCGTCACGACCTTGCGCAACTCCGCGATGACCTGACGGATGAAAAGAGCGATCCGCGCGAAGAAGTTGAGCTTCTTCTCACGGGGCGCGCCGCGGTCTGCGACGATCTCGCCTCTCGCCTCGTCCTGCGTCATCGAACCACCTAGGTCGCTTCTTGTTGCCAGCGTGCGCTGTGCGCAGGGCGGACAGGAATCGAACCTGCAACCTGCGGTTTTGGAGACCGCTGCTCTGCCAATTGAGCTACCGCCCTAAGACCCTCAAGGGATCCGGGATGCGAAACCGACACACTTTCGCCAGGAATCTCTCGGGGAGGGATGCCGCCTGTGCACGGGGCACGGCGAAAGAATGCAGATTTCTCCTGCACTATCCAGTCTATGCCATGTCCCCCGGCGTGGCGAACCGCGCCGGGGGACGGACACGACTCAGGCCGTGCGGATGAGCTTCTTGTTCACGAACTCATCGGCCGCGAGAAGGCCCAACTCCCGCGAGGTGCCGCTGCGCTTGACCCCGCCGAACGGGAGCTCGGGCGAGTCGGCGAGCACGAGGTTGACGTAGACCATCCCGGCCTCGATGCGCTCCGCGATTCGCTCGGCCTGCGCGGCATCCGTCGTGAACACGTAGGAACCGAGACCGAAGCCGGTGTCGTTCGCGATGGCGACCGCCTCGTCCTCCCCCGACACGCGGTACACCGTCGCCACGGGCCCGAAGAACTCCTCGCGGTAGGCATCCATCTCGGGAGTGACATCGGTGAGCACCGTGCCCGGGAAGAACGCGCCCTCGCGGGTGCCGCCGACCTCCAGCGTGGCGCCCTGAGCCACCGCGCGCTGCACCTGCTCGTCGAGGCGCTCCGCCGCGGCGAGCGAAGAGAGGGGCCCGAGCACGGTGTCCTCGGCGAACGGGTCGCCGACCTTCGCCTCGCCGAGGGCCGTGCGGAACTTCGCCAGGAACTCGTCGTACAGCTCGTCGATGACGAGGAAGCGCTTGGCGCCGTTGCAGGACTGGCCGTTGTTGTCCAGCCGCGCGTCGGCCGCCGCCTGCACCGCGGCGTCGAGGTCGTCGGTGGAGAGCAGGATGAACGGGTCGGACCCGCCGAGCTCGAGCGCGACCTTCTTGAGGTTGCGTCCGGCGATTTCGGCGACAGCAGCACCCGCGCGCTCGGAGCCGGTCACCGACACACCCTGCACGCGCCGGTCGGCGATGATCGTCGCCGCCTGGTCGTTGGTCACCCGGATGTTGACGTAGGCCCCTTCCGGGAGCCCGGCGTCGCGATAGATCAGCTGCAGCGCCTCGGCCGACTCGGGGCACTGCGGCGCGTGCTTGAGCAGGATGCTGTTCCCGACCGCCAGGTTGGGCGCCGCGAAGCGGGCCACCTGGTAGTACGGGAAGTTCCACGGCATGATCCCCAGCAGCGGCCCGAGGCCCGAGCGGCGGATGACCGCGGTGCCCTCCCCCAGGATGTCGATCGGGGTGTCGCCGGTGATCCGCTCGATGTTGTCGGCGTAGTACTCGGTGATGTCGGCGGCGAAATCCACTTCGCCGAGGGCGGCCTCGAGGGGCTTGCCCATCTCGCGCACGATGATCGCGGCGAGATCGTCGCGGCGCTCGCGGTGCAGCTGCGCGACGCGGCGCAGGGCCTCGGCACGCTGGGCCGGGGCCGTCCGCGACCAGGCGCGGTAGCCGTCGTGCGCGGCGGCGAGGGCGGCCTCGACGCCGGCGTCGGAGAGGGTGTCGTACTCGGCGAGGGTCTCCCCCGTGGCGGGGTTGATGACGGCGTAGTCGCTCATGTGGGCTCCCGTTTTCGTGTCGTGGTCGAAGGTCACTGCGCCAGGTGGCGCGCGCGGCGGGCGCTGGGCGGGGCGTCGGTGGTGAGCGTCTCGCCGCGGAAGAACGCCGGACGGCGGAAGTACTGCACCACCATGATGACCGCCCCGAGCACGATGATGGTCACGCCGAGGACGAATACCAGGCCGACGCCGCCGACCTCTGACCCGCTGCCGTACTGGGGGTTCATGCTGTCGATGAGCGTGGTGACGAAGATCACGGCCAGGATGACCCCGCCGACGAGCGGGAACAGGAACGTGAAGAACACGTTTCGCGCCGAGTCGAACCACTGCTTGCGGAAGTACCAGACGCAGGCGAAGGCCGTGAGCCCGTAGTAGAAGCAGATCATGATGCCGAGCGTCAGGATCGTGTCCGAGAGCACGTTGACGCTCACCACGCGCATGACCGCGTAGAAGCCCGCGGCGACGACGGCGGAGACGATCGTGGCGTACCCCGGGGTGAAGAACCGCGGGCTGACCGCGGCGAACTTCGGCGGCAGGGCGCCGTAGTGCCCCATCGCCAGCAGGGTGCGGGCCGGGCCGACGAACGTCGACTGGAGCGAGGATGCCGAGCTGGTGAGCACCGCGAGCGAGACGAAGGCCGCGAAGGGACCGAGGATGGGACCGGCCAGCGCGAAGAACGCGTTGTCCTGGATGTCGGGGTTCCCCAGCCCGAACTCGCCGTCGCCGATGCCGGCGAACATGATCATCGACACCGCCAGCAGCAGGTACAGCGAGACGATGGTGACGACCGTGATGGTCGCCGCCCGCCCGGGCGTCTTCTCGGGGTCCTTCGTCTCCTCGTTCATCGTGAGGGTGACGTCCCACCCCCAGAAGATGAAGATCGACAACGAGACGCCCGCGGCGAACGCGCTGAACGACGACACCGCGAACGGGTTGAACCACGACCAGTCGACGGGCGTGGGGTCGTAGGCATCCCCGCTCACGACGTGCACGATCGCGACGACCGCGAACACGACGAGCACGATGACCTGGAAGCCCACGAGCACGTACTGCAGCTTCTGGGTGGTCTGCATGTCGCGGTAGGACACCACCGTCGCCCCGAGGACGAACAGCAGGCAGACCGCGATGTTGATGGGCAGGTTGGATGCCAGATCCGCGATGCCGGGCTGCCCGGTCAGCTGCGAGATCAGCAGGAACAGGAAGTCGACGGCGATGCCGGCGAGGTTGGACAGCACGATGACGGTGGCGGCGATGAGGCCCCACCCGGCCATCCAGCCGATCCACGGCCCGAAGGCGCGGGCCGCCCAGGTGAACGACGTGCCCGAGTCGGGCATCCGGTTGTTCAGTTCGCGATAGCCGAAGGCCACGAGCAGCATCGGGATGAACCCGACCAGGATGATGGCCGGCACCTGCACGCCGACGGCTCCGACGGTGGGGCCGATCGCGGCGGTGAACGTGTAGGCGGGGGCGATGCACGAGATGCCGATGACGACGGCGCCGAGCAGGCCGATGGTTCCGGCGCTCAGCCCCTTCTTCGACAGGCCGCCGGCGTCGCTGCCGGCCGTGGGTGCGGGTGCGGTCATGGCCGCGTTCCTTCCGAGGACGAGACGTCGGCACGACTGCGTGGCACGACGACGAGGGGTACGGGCAGTTCGTGCAGCATCTTGGCCGCGGTCGAACCGAGGAACAGCCGTCGCGGCTGTGCGAGGCGGCTGCTGCCGACCATCACGAGCTCGGCGGGATCCCAGGGCAGGTCGCGGACGGCCTCTTCGATGTCCTCGCCATCGGCGACGAGGACCTCGGCCGCGATGTCGGCGGGCAGCGCGGACTGCGCCTGCGACAGCACGTCCTCGGCGTGAGCGGCCCCGGCGATGCGGATGGCGCCGGTCTGCAGCCCCGGGGGCAGGTCGACCGTGATGAGCGACAGCAGGCGCAGCGGGACGGATGCCGCGGCGGCGAGCGCGACGCTCTCCTCGCGCAGCACGTCGGCACCGGGACGGCTGCCGATCGCGGCGGTGATCCGGCTGATGCCGACCGCCGGGTCGACACGCCGCGAGCCCTCGGGGGCGAGGACGACGGGGACGTCGGAGGAGTGCAAGAGCTCGGACGCGACCGTCCCCAGACGATGCCGACCGCGGAGACCGCCGTTGGCGGCGCCCACGACGATGTACCCCGCGCCGATCTCGTCCGCGAACGCGACGAGCCCCTCGGCGAACGAGTCGCCGTGACGGAGGTGCTCGCGGTGGGGCACGGCATCCCGGATCACGGTCGCCGCGTCGCCGAGCCAGCGCTCGGCCTGCTCTCGGACGAGACGAGCGTAGGAGGCGTCGGGCGGGGTGATGACGCTGCGCGCGTCGTCGGGCAGGACGAGGACGACCTCGAGCGGGGCCTGGATGGCCCGGGCCAGACGGATGCCGAGCGCGAGGGCGTCGGCGCCCGTGTCGGTCGCGGTGTATCCGACGACCACCGGGGCGGTCATCGGCGTGCCCGTTCGAGGATCTCGTCGGCGGCGCGGCGACCCTGGCGGATCGCGCCGTCCACGTGCTGGTAGCCGGCACCGGCCATGTCGCTGCACGCGAGGTGGATCGGGCCGACGGGCTCGCGCAGGTCGGCGCCGTAGCGGTTCAGACCGCCCATGTCGAAGCTCGCCGCGTACGCGCCCCGGGTCCACTCCTCGGTGCCCCAGTCGCTCTCGTAGTAGACGACCGGGTTCTTGGCTTCGGGGCCGTAGTAGTGCGAGAGCGACTCGAGGATGCGCTCCTTGCGCTCCTCGGCGCTGATCTGGAAGAGGTCGTCGGCGTTCTGGTCCGAGACGAAGCCCACCAGGGTGCCGCGCTCGTCGCCGTGGTTGGTGTTGTCGTACGCCTCGTGGGAGAGCTCGTACGGACTGAACGCGGTACCCGAGAGCCCCTGCTCGCGCCAGAACGGGCGGTCGTAGACGGCGTGCACCTTGATGACGAAGCCCATCGAGATGTGCTGGTGCATCTGGTGCTGCAGGCGCGGCAGCGGCGGCTCGAACGAGATGCGCGGGTACAGCACGGGTGCGAGCGCGAGAATCGCGAAGCGGGCCCGCACGGTGACGCCGTCGGCGATCACGGTGACGCCCGACGAGGAGGACTTCGCGGCCTCGACACGAGCGGTGAGCGCGCGCAGGTCGTCGACCCGGCGTCCGGTCACCGAGTCCGCGGACCGATCCGGTGCCGCGGACTCGGGCCCCCAGATGATGCGGCGCACGGGCTGGTTGAGCAGCACGTCGTCGCCCAGGCGCTCGGCGAGCAGCTCGGGCACCTGCTGCAGACCGCCCACGACGCGCTTGTCGAGGATGAAGTCGGCGTCGACGAGGTGCGAGTACGAGCCCGCGGATGCCGCCATGAGCAAGGACTGCAGGAGAGAGAACGTATGGGTCGGCTTGGTGAGCATCGCCGATCCGGTGGCGAAGGCGAGATTGCGCACGGCCTCGTCGTCGTCGGTCTGCTCGCGCAGCCACGCGTCCCACGAGATCTTGTCCCACTCCTCGGCCTGCGGGTGCTCCCACGGCTTGTCCGGGTCGATCTCGGCGACCATGGCATCCAGGCGCGCGGTGATCTCGTCGATCGTCGCCTCGGTCTCGGGCGCCACCGGGAACATCTCCCCCGTGAAGCGCTTCGCGACGCCGTCGGGGCCGACGTAGACGCTGTCGCCCTCGCGGTAGCGGCTGAAGGTCGACAAACCGAGGTCGGCCACGGTGTCGATGAGGGCCTGCTGATCGGGCGAGACCCACTGTCCGCCGATCTCGAGCATGGCCCCGTCGACGACGTCGGTCCACAGGCGCCCGCCGACGCGGTCGCGCGCCTCGAGCACGACGACCGACAAGCCGGCTTTGCGCAGGTCGTTCGCGGCGGTCAGGCCCGCGGCCCCCGCGCCGATGACGACGACGTCACGCGTGATCTCGTCCATGAAATCTTCTCTCTCTGCGTCGGTGACCCGGATGGTGCGACGAGGGGGCGGCTCGTTCGGGTCGTATGCCGCCCCCTCGGGTCTGGTGTTCAGTGGCGGGCGAGCACGCCGGCCACCACGTCGATGCCCTCGTGGAGGAGGTCGTCCCCGATCGAGAGCGGCGGAAGGAAGCGGATGACGTTGCCGTAGGTTCCGCACGTCAAGACGATCACTCCCTCGGCGATCGCCGCCTTGGCCACCGCCCCGGTGAGGGCGGCGTCGGGAGCGCCCGTGGCCGGGTCGACGAACTCGGCCGCGATCATCGCGCCGCGACCACGGATGTCGCCGATGCGCGGGTCATCCTGCTGCAGGCGCGTCAGGCGCGAGGTGAGGATCTCGCCGATCTCCTGAGCGCGCTCCATGAGACCGTCGTTCTCGAACGCGTCGATCGCGGCCAGAGCGGCCGCGCACGCGATCGGGTTGCCGCCGTACGTGCCGCCGAGGCCGCCCGTGTGGGAGGCATCCATGATGTCGGCGCGACCGGTGACGGCGGCCAACGGCAGGCCGCCGGCGATGCCCTTCGCGGTGGTGATGAGGTCGGGGACGATGCCGAACAGGTCGGACGCGAACATCGCGCCGGTACGGGCGAACCCGGACTGCACCTCGTCGGCGATGAAGACGACGTCGTTGGCACGGCACCAGTCGACGAGCGCCGGCAGGAAACCCTCGGCGGGGACGATGAACCCGCCCTCGCCCTGGATGGGTTCGATGACGACCGCGGCGAGGTTGTCGGCGCCGATCTGCTTCTCGATGATCGAGATGGCGCGGGCGGCGGCCTCGGCGCCGGAGAGCCCGTCGCGGAACGGGTACGACATGGGAGCGCGGTAGACCTCGGACGCGAAGGGCCCGAAACCGCTCTTGTACGGCATGCTCTTGGCGGTCAGCGCCATCGTGAGGTTGGTGCGTCCGTGGTAGGCGTGGTCGAAGGCGACGACGGCCTGACGGCCGGTGTGCTTGCGAGCGATCTTGATCGCGTTCTCGACCGCCTCGGCGCCGGAGTTGAACAGCGCGCTCTTCTTGGCGTGGTCGCCCGGGGTGAGGCGGTTGAGCGCCTCGGCGACGCTGACGTAGGAGTCGTAGGGCGCCACCATGAAGCACGTGTGCGTGAACGCGGCCACTTGCTCCTGCACGGCCGCCACAACGGCCGGGTGGGCGTTGCCCACCGTGGTCACGGCGATTCCGGACCCCAGATCGATGAGCGAGTTGCCGTCGGCGTCGACGATGACTCCCCCGCCGGCGGCCACGGCGTGGATCGGGGCGGTGTGACCGACGCCGGCGGAGACGGCCGCGGCCTTTCGCTCGAGGAGCTCTTGCGAACGGGGGCCGGGGATGCTCGTGACCAGGCGGCGCTCCTGAGGGAGGGAGGGTCCGCCGACGGGGGGCGCGGTGACGGTGTGCGGTGCGGTCATGCTCGGGAGCGTAGGGAACGCCACCGCCGCCAGGCACCCTCCGTCCTGTACATTCTGCATACCCGGCTGTACGAGACGTACAGCACGACCTCGCGAAAGCCCTCATGGACGCCACCGACATCCCCACCCTGGGCGCACTGCTGCGCCGCACCGACCTGCACTTGCGCCTCGAGAACGACGACGTCACCCCCGAGGCGCTCGACCGTCCGGTGCGCTGGGTGCACAGCAGCGACCTCGCCGATCCCACTCCCTTCCTCTCGGACGGCCAGGTGCTCCTGACCACGGGCACCCAGTTCCAAGGCCGGGATGCCACTTCCGCCGAGGACTACGTCCACCGGCTCACGGCCCGCGGCGTCGCCGGTCTCGGCTTCGGCACGGAGGTCGTACGCGACGGCATCCCTCCCGAACTCGCCGCCGCCTGCCGTGCGGCCGGGCTGGCGCTGTTCGAGGTGCCCTACCGCACGCCGTTCATCGCCGTCGCCCGGGCCAACGCCGAGGCGATCGCCGCTGAGGCCTTCGGCCGACGCACGTGGGCGCTGTCGGCACAGCGCGCGATCGCGCTCGCGGCGCTCCGCCCCGACGGACTGGGGGCGACCCTCGCCGAACTGGCCCGGCAGCTCGGGACGTGGGTGGGCCTGTACGACGCGGCCGGCGAGCTCACGCGCGAGCACCCCGCCGGCGACCTGGACGCGGGGACGGCGGGCGCGCTGAGTGCCGAGGTCGCCTCGGTGCTGCGGCGCGGGGCGCGCGCGGCATCCTCCCTCCGCATCGACGGGCGGCCCTTCACGCTCCAGACGCTGGGGCGCGGCGGACACCTGCGCGGCGTCATCGCGATCGCCGCCGGAGAGCTCGATCACGAGGGCCGCGGCGTCGTGACGGCCGTGATCGCGATGGCCGGCCTCGCCTTCGAGCAGCACCAGGGCCTCGGCCGGGCACGGGGGGCTCTGCGTGCGGGGCTCGTGCAGTCCCTCCTGACGGACGACCCGACCCTCGCGCGCCGCATCGCCCGCGACGCCTGGGGCCCCCTGCCTCCGGCCCCGATCGTCGTCGCGCTCACCGACGCGGCCTCGACCCGCAGCGGCGGCCTCGTCGAGCTGCTCGAGCTCCGGGCGGAGGAACGTCGCGGGGCCGTGTTCTTCGGCCGTGCCGACGACGGCGTCGTCATCGTCGTCCCCGCGGATGAGCGCCAGGCGATCGACGAGGCCGCCGAACGGTTCGGAGCCCGGATCGGCGTGTCCGGTCCCACCGGGTACGACCGTTTCGCCGCCGCCGTCGAGCAGGCGCGCGTCGCGCGCGACCGCGGGCGCAGCGCGGTCACGAGCTTCGGCGAGGTCGCGGCCTCGGGCGTGCTGTCGGCGCTCGGTCCCGAGGCGCCGACCCTGGCGGCCGCCGAGCTGGCGCCGTTGACCGCTCACGACGCCGCCGAGGGCTCACGGCTCATCGAGACGCTGCGGGCGTGGCTCGATCACGACTGCTCGCACGAGGCGACGGCGCAGTCCCTCGGCGTGCACCGGCACACGGTGCGCACCCGGTTGGCCCTGGCCGAGCGTCTGCTCGAGCGCGACCTCGGCTCGTTCGCCACCCGCGCCGAGCTGTGGGCGGCGCTCCGGGTGCAGCAGCCCTGAGCGTCGGCCGCTTCAGGCCGCGCAGCCGCAGCTCGCCCGGACGACGAGCCTCGGTTCGAACACCACGTCGAAGGGGCGGTCGGCGGGGCCGGCGACACCCGCCAGGATCCGGGCCGCCGCGCGCCCCATCGCCTCCATCGGCTGCCGCACGGTCGTGAGCGGCGGGCTGCTCAGCCGGGCCGCGAGCGTGCCGTCGAACCCCGTGACCACGACATCGTCCGGCACACGGAGGCCCTCGGCGGCGAGCGTGTCCAGCACCGCGAACGCGTGCTGATCGGTCGCGCACACGAGGGCGCGCGGCATCCGCCCATCGGCGATGAGCGCGCGCAGCTGCGGGATCAGCTCGTCTTCGCCGCGCACGGTGGCATCCACCACGTCCGGACGCAGCGCGATGCCGAGGTCGGCCAGCCCCGCACGGACACCCGCGAGGCGTTCCGCCGTGTCGGACGACTCGGGACGCCCGACGAAGGCGATGTCCCGGATGCCGTGCTCCCCCGCCAGATGCTCGGCGAGCGCCCGCATGCCGGCGGCGTTGTCCACGCGCACCCGGTGGTGATGATCGTCGCCGGGCGCGGCGCTGAACAGCACGATCGGAATGGTCGGGGCGTACCGGGCGAGCGCGGGGGCCGTCTGCGGCGAGGGGAAGATCGCCAGCCCGTCGACGCGGCCGGCGGTGTCGGCGACGGACACATCGGTGCCCGCGCCGCTGCTGAGCATCACGGGGCGGCCCAGGGCCCAGCACTCCAGCTCGAAGCCGCGCTGGACCTCGTCGACGTATAGCGGGAACGCTCGGGGATCGGACAACACGTCGTCGTCCGTCTGGTTCCACGGGATGACGCCGTCGGCATCCAGGCGGGGCGCCGCCAGGCCCGTCAGGGGGGTGGACTGGGCGATGGGGTCGGCGCGCTCGAGCAGCAGGTCGAAGGCGTGCAGACCGAGGGATCCGGTGCGGCCGTGCGCGAGACCACGGGCCGCGGCGCTGGGAGCGTACCCCAGACGCCGCGCGGCCTCGAGGACGCGCTCGCGCGTGGCGTCGCTGAGCTTGTCGGGGCGGCGGAACGCGAACGACACCGAGGCGATCGAGACCCGGGCCTCCTGTGCCACGTCGTAGACGGTCGGTCGTCTCGTCGCGTCCGCTTCGCTCATCGGTGCGCGTACCCCCTCATCGGTTCCGGCTCGTCCTCCACGCCCGCCAGATCGAGTCCGAAGTGCACGGGAAAGACGGGGTCGCCGGTGTCCGACGGTACATCCTCGCGCGAGGCTCGGACGGCATCCATCGACCGCGGGATCTCGATCGGCAGGCGTCCGCGCGGGGCGACGCGCCCGGTCAGGGCGTCGAGCACCGCCCGCGCGGAGCTGCCGTAGTCCGCGACGATCGCCGCGGCGTGTCCCACGAACGGCGTGAGGATCGCCGGACGGTCGAGGTTCACCACGAGCACGAGCGGGCAGGATGCCGCGATCTGCTGCAGCCGGTACACGAGGCCCGGCGTGAACTCGAGGGACCCCTGGTGGAACCACGCCTCGAGGAAGAGGTCGTCGCGGGGGTCGAAAGGCGCGCCGATGCGCACGAGCGCGACATCGGCGACCGCTGGGTCGTCGACGACCGCACCGAGCTCGGCGACGTCCTCGGGGCGGAAGCCCTCGACGTACACCGTGCCGGAGGCGCGCAGCGGCAGGGTCGGAACGCCCTCCCGCTCCTCGTTCACCAGCACCGTGAGCGAGCGTGACTGCGCGTGCTCGCCGAGCGCCCGGAACTCGGCGTTGCCGACGATCCGCTCGGCCTCCTCGACGTCGACGTACGGGTCGTCGAACAGCCCGAGGGCGAACTTCACCCGCAGCAGGCGGCGCGCCGAGGCATCGATCCGCTCCTCGGACACCCGACCGGAGCGGACGAGGTCGATGAGCATCTCGACGCACTCCTCGCCGCCGAACTGGTCGGCTCCGGCATCCAGGATCTTCTCCATGCGCTCGATCGCCGTCAGGTGCTCGACGCCCCAGGCGCGCGCGGGCAGCACTTGATCGCCGACGTGGTTGTCGTTGACGAGCTCCCAGTCGGTGACGACGACGCCGTCGTAGCCCAGCTGCTCGCGCAGCAGGCCCGTGACGATCTGTCGGTTGTAGCCGAAGCCGACCTCCTCGATGGGCTCACCGTCGAGCTGCAGGCCCACGGGCATGCCGTAGTACGGCATCATCCCCGCGGTGCCGCGGCGGATCGCCTCGCGGAACGGCTCGAGGTGGTAGTCGAACAGGCCGCCGGGGTACACCTGCTCGCGGCCGTACGGGAAGTGCGCGTCCTCGCCGCCCTGCTGCGGACCGCCGCCGGGGAAGTGCTTCGTCGTGCACGCGACGCTGTCGGGTCCGAGCTCCTCGCCCTGGAACCCTCGCAGGTACGCCGCCGTGAACTCCGCCACGCGAGCGGCATCCTGTCCGAAGGTCTGTGCCTGACGCCCCCACCGCGGCTCGGTCGCCAGGTCGATCTGCGGGTGCAGCGCCGCCCGGATGCCGACGGCCCGGTACTCGCGGCGGGCGACCTCGGCGAACTCCTGCACCGTCTCGACGTCGTCGAGCGCCGCGAGCCCCAGCCCCTCGGGCCACTGCGAGAACGGCCCCGCCGAGAACGCGACTCCGGTGTTCTCGACGAACGCGTGGCGCGGATCGGTGCTGATCGTGACCGGGATGCCATGGGGGGTGGTCTCGGCCAGCGCCTGCAGCCGGTTGTTCCACTCGGCGGCCTGGCGGGCGGTGCGGATCGCGTGCACGTTGAAGTGCGTCATGTTCTTGCCGACGACGACGGTCGTGGTCGGCGACTTCGAGATCTTGCCCGGCGCCTCCAGCAGCTCGCCGTCGTCGCCGACCTCGATGACGGTCTGGAACATCAGTCCGCACTTCTCCTCGAGGCTCAGCCGCCCGAGGAGGTCCTCGGTGCGCGCGTCGGCGCCGAGACGCGGGTCCTCGTACGGGTCCATCACGCCGTTTCCGTTGAGGTCGCGGAAGCGGGTGCCGTCGGAGGAGGTGAGGTGGCGGGGGGTCATGGCATCCTTTCGGATCGGTCGCGGGGTCACTTCAGGCCGGTCGAGGCGATGCCCTGGATGAAGTACCGCTGCAGGAAGACGAAGAGCAGGATGATCGGCGCGATCACCAGCACCGAGCCGGCCAGGAGCAGGCCGTAGTCGGTGGCGTTCTGACCGGTCGAGTACAGCGACAGCGCGACGGGCAGGGTGTACTTGCCCTGCGTCTGGGCCGCCACGAGGGGCCAGAGGAAGTTGTTCCACGACGCCAGGAAGGTGAGGATGCCGAGAGTCGCGAGCGGCGGGCCGCACAGGGGCATCACGATGCGCGCGAAGATGCGCAGCTCCCCCGCGCCGTCGATGCGCGCGGCCTCGAGCAGCGGATCCGGGATGCCGAGCATGAACTGCCGCATCAGGAACACGCCCAGCGGCGTACGTGTCGACGAGGCCGATCGAGGAGACCATCACGAACAGCGGCACGAACGTCACGACGCCCGGGACCATGAGGGTCACCATCACGACGACGAACAGGGCCTTCTTGCCGGGGAAGTCCATCTTGGCCAGGGCGTAGCCGACCATCGAGCAGAAGACGAGATTGCCGGCCACGGTGACCACGGCCACGAGGAGGCTGTTGCCGAAGAACTGGCCGAAGTTCAACTGTCCGAACCAGGCGGCGAAGTTCTCCCACGTGAACTCTTGCGGCCACCACGTGGGCGGGCGCTGCAGGATTTCGCGCTGGGTCTTGACCGAGCCCAGCAGCATCCAGACGAACGGCACGATCCACACCAGGAGCCCGAGGATCAGGACGGTGTAGGTGAGCGCGCGGCCGGGGGTGAGGCGGGTCTCGGGGCGGCGGCGTCGGCGCGGCGGCTCGACGGTGTCGGTGACGACGGCCGGAGCCGCGGGGGACGTGAGTGTCATGGCATCCTCCCTCAATCCTTCGAGCGCAGCAGGCGGAACTGCAGCAGGCTGAGCAGCGCGATCGCCAGGAACAGCAGGTAGCTGGCCGCCGAGGCGGTGCCGTACTGCCCGAAGCCGAACTGCTTGAACGTGTAGTAGGCCACCGAGAGGGTGGAGTTGAGCGGACCGCCCTGCGTCATCACGAAGGCCTCCTCGAAGAACTGCAGGAACCCGACCGAGATCAGCACGGCGCCCAGCAGCAGGGTCGGCCGCAGCAGCGGCAGGGTGACCGAGGTCAGGCGTCGCCACGCGGATGCGCCGTCCATGAGGGCCGCTTCCTTCACATCGGTGGGGATGGCCTGCAGCCCCGCCAAGAAGATGACCATGAGCGTGCCGACGTTGCGCCACACCGCCATCGCGATGAGCGAGGGGAGCGCCGTCGAGGTGTCGTTGAGCCAGTCCGGACCCTGGATGCCGATGACCGCGAGGGCCGAGTTCAGGAGCCCCTCGGGCTGGAGGATGTAGCGCCAGACGACGGCGACGGCGACGATGCTCGTCACGACGGGGGCATAGAAGCCGACCCGAAGGACCGACACGATGCGACCGCGGCTGGCGTTGAGCGCGAGCGCCAAGGCCAGCGCGATCGCCATGGTGACCGGGATGCCGACCACCACGAACGTGGCGGTCACCCCGAGCGAGGTCAGGAAGACGGGGTCGCCGAGCACCGCGGCGTACTGCTCGAGTCCGATGAAGTTGACCGAGAACGGCGAACGGATGTCGCGCGCGCGGAAGTCGGTGAACGACATCGCGAACGATCCGACGATCGGCACGACCATGAACACCGCGAAGACGGCGACGAACGGCAGGGCGAAGCCCCACGCGACCCACCCCTGACGGCGGCGCCGACTCCCCGCACCGCCCGCCCGGGCGCGACCGGGGACGCCGCGCGTCCCGGTCGCGCCCACGACTGCCTGGGTCATGGCCTCAGCCCAGACCCAGCGAGTCGGCGGTCTTCTGCAGGTCGGCCAGGCCGTCCGCCGGGGTCAGCTGACCGAGGCGGATCTTCTCGAGCATGGCGTCTCCGGCCGCGGCGACCTGCACCCACGTGGTGGTCGCGGGCACCGACTTCGCGGTCTCCAGCTGCGTTCCGAAGGCGGCGAGGGTCGGACGGGATGCCAGGGCGTCGCTCTTCCACGCGGCCTGCACGGACGGCAGGTCACCGGTTGCCTCGTACCACGACGCTTGCGTCTCAGGCTGGGTGAGCCACTGCGCGAGCTTCCACGCGCTCGTGGCGTTGTCGGAGTTGTCGAAGACGACGAGGTTGGCTCCGCCGCTGAACGAGACGGACGACTTCTCCTTCGGTAGCACCGCGGTGGAGAACTTCTCTGAGAACCCCGCCCCGCCGAGATCCTCGAGCTGGCCGATCAAGAACGGTCCGTCGATCAGCATCGGTGTGGCTCCCGAGACGAAGTCCGCTTCCTGAGCCCCGGCTGAACGGTCGGCGGCCGCGTTCGCGATCCCCTCGGTGAAGAAGCTCTGGTAGTACTCGTACGCCTCGACGGCCTCGGGCGTATCGAGAGTCCACTCGGAGCCGTTCTCGATCTCTGCGCCGTTGGACCACGGCATCCACAGCGTTCCCTGGAAGGAGTCGTTGCCACCGGGGAAGCGCATGCCGTACTCGGCGCCCGCCTTGGACTGCATGTCGGCGGCCATCTGCTTCAGCTCGTCCCACGAGGTGGGGGCGGCGTTCCAGCCGGCCTGCGCGGCGAGATCGGTGCGGTAGTAGAGCACGCGGGTGTCGACGTACCACGGCACGCCCGTCGCACGGTCGCCGACCATCGTGCCGTCGACCGAGCCGGAGAACATCCCGTCGGTCTTCAGATCGGTGGGGACGGTCTGGAAC
>NZ_CAKKMM010000061.1:0-15108 GCF_918698205.1 Microbacterium sp. Bi128
GTCCTCCCCCGCCCGAATCTCCTCCGCTCGCGTGAGCATTGCCCCGGTGCGGCGGCTCGCCCCGCGGTGACGCTCCGTGCGTCGGCGTCAGCGCGGCTCAGCCCGCGGCGACCTCGGCGGCCTTCTCCTTCGCCAGGCCCGACGGCGTCGAACGGATCGGGTGACCGGTCGTCGTGAGGCACCGACCCGAGGCCAGATCCCACTTCCAGTCATGCAGTGAGCACGTCAGCACGCCGTCCTCGATCTTGCCGGTCTTGGTCAGGTCGGCGCGCAGGTGCGGGCAGCGACGCTGCACGGTCCAGCCGTCGATCTCGGCATCCTCGGTCTGGTCGGACTGCTCGGCGTACCAGTTCTCGACGTACTCGATGCGGTCGCGCGACAGGCACTTCAGGAACGTCGTGAGGAACTCGTTGAACTTGCCCGAACGGCCCACCTCGAACTGCATCGACAGGAAGATCGAGTTCGACCAGTCGATCTCGTGGTCGCGGATGTTCGTCGACACCAGATCGGCGGGGATCGTGTACCAGTAGATGCACTCCTCCCCCGCGTACTCGCGCACCTTCGCCTTGGGGAAGTCGACGACCATGTCCAGTTCGCCGATACGGAAGCGCACCATTCCGCCCACGCCGTTGCGGATCGTGCGGGCGCGGCGGAGCAGCGGCTCCCACCACTCCTTCAGGGCCGCGAGCATCTCGGCCGGCGGGATGATCTCGGCACGGGATGCCTCTTCCGCGGCGATCTCGCTCTGACGGCTGTCGCGCTGCTCGGCGAGGTACGCCCACTTGTCGCCGAAGATGCGGTCGATCTCGGCATCCGTGTACAGCGTCTGCGTGACTGTGACGTCGGACCCGTGCACCTCGACCTCCGTCCCGGGCAGGAACAGGTGGCCCCGCTGATCGGGCCGCAGCTCCTTCATGTGGGCGAGGAACTCGCGCTGGTCGGTGAAGATCGAGTCGTTCTCGAGGCCCATGCCGTTGTAGCGGAACAGGGCCTCGCGCAGGAACATCGGCGGGCCCGCCATCGGGAACACGTGCGGCGCATTGACCTTCTCGATGTAGTACATCGCGCGCTTGTTCTGCGCGTCGCGCTTGAGCTGAGCGAAGTTCTGCTTGGCGTCCTGCGGCAGGTCGTAGACCATCGGCCACCAGATGGCGCCCGACACCTGCGTGAAGTACGCGTCGGGGGTGCCGAAATCGATGAGCTTCTCGAGATCGAGCGGGTGTGAGTCGTTCTGGTTGAGGATCGACGCGGTGCCGTCGTCGAGCGAGAGCGAGGAGTCGCCGATCGGGCCGTCGGAGGGTGCGCGCAGCGGCGTCACCATGATCTTCAGGTCGCCGTACTGGAGGGGCACCCCCGCCTCGGTGCGGACGAGATTGGTGTAGCCGAGCGCGATGAGGTCCTGCTCGAGGTCGTCGGTGGGGTACTCGGGCAGGAGGACCTTGATGTCCTTCGACACGTACCGCTCCAGCATCGCCGGGTCGAAGTGATCACGGTGGCGATGCGAGATGTACAGGAAGTCCGCCGCGCCGAACCGCTCCCAGTCCAGCGCACGGTTGTCGGGGAACGGGAACCACGAGCCGAAGAAGCTCGGTCCGATGACGGGGTCGCAGACGATGCTGCCGCCCGCCGTCTCGATGAACATTCCCGCGTGGCCGAGGCCGGTGATCTTCATGTCGCTCCTGTCCGTGAGAACCCGTCGAGTCTACGCGGGCGATGGCTGTGCGAGAGATGGGCGCGGCGGTCGCATCCCGACTCGGCCGGGTGCGTCAGCCCCCGAGGATCCCCCGGATGTCGTCGGCATCCAGGCTTTGGGCGAACGCGTCGTCGTCGTCGAGCACGGCGCGGGAGAGGGCGGCCTTGCGCTGCTGCAGCTCGAGGACCTTCTCTTCGACCGTGCCGGCGGCGATCAGCCGGTAGACGAACACGCTGCGGGTCTGTCCGATGCGGTGGGTACGGTCGATCGCCTGGGTCTCGGCGGCGGGGTTCCACCACGGGTCGAGCAGGAAGACGTACTCCGCCTCGACGAGGGTGAGGCCGAAGCCGCCCGCCTTGAGGCTGATGAGGAAAACCGGGGCATCACCCTCGCGGAACCGGTCGATCACCTCTCCGCGCCGGGCGGTCGAACCGTCGAGGTGCGCGAACGTCAGGCCCGCGGCATCCAAGCGCTCGGCGGCCAGATCGAGGAACGACGTGAACTGGCTGAACACGAGCGCTCGGTGACCTTCGGATGCCACCTCGACGAGGCGTTCGAGGAGGACGTCGAGCTTCGCCGAACCGAGGTGCGCGTCGCGCTCGTCGATCAGGGCAGGGGCGAGGGCCAGCATGCGCAAGAGCGTGATCGAGCGGAAGACGATGAAGCGTTGACGATCGAGGTCGTCCAGGAGCCCGAGGATCTTCTGCCGTTCGCGTTGCAGGACGCGGTCGTACAGCTCGCGGTGCGCGGGTCCCAGCGGCACCGCGATCGTCTGCTCCTGCTTGGGGGGAAGGTCGGCGGCCACGACGTCCTTCGTCCGCCGCAGCAGGAACGGCCGCACGCGCGACCGCAACCGAGCGAGACTCCCCCGGCGGTGCGCGTCGGCCGCCGCGGCGGAGAGCTCGGTCGGTGAGTCGCCCGGGAGCTGCTCGATCGCCCGGACGTACTCTTCGCGGAAACGCCGGGCCGAGGGGTACAGCCCGGGGGCGGTCAGCGCCAGCAGCGCCCACAGGTCGTCCAGGCCGTTCTCGATCGGGGTGCCGGTGACGGCGAAGACCGAGTCCGCCCTCAGCGCGGCGACCGCGCGATGGATGCGGGTCGCGGGGTTCTTCACGAACTGCGCCTCGTCGAGGATCACCCCGGCCCAGTCGGGCTCGGCGAACTCGGCGTCGTCGGTGCGGACCACGCCGTAGGGGGCCACGACGATGTCGGTTCCGTCGGCGAGCTGCGTGATCGTGCGCGTGCGACGCACCGCGGTCGCCTCGACGGTGACGACCGCCAGCTCGGGCGCGAAGCGCGCGGCCTCGGCGCCCCACGTCGGCAGCACGGACGTCGGGGCGATGACGAGCCAGGGCCGGTGCTCTCCCCCGGCCCGCGCGTGGGCGATGAGCGCGAGCACCTGCACGGTCTTGCCGAGGCCCATGTCGTCGGCCAGGATGCCGCCCAGCCGGTGCGCGTGCAAGAGTGCGAGCCACGAGAGCCCGGCCCGCTGGTAGGGCCGCAGCTCGGCGCGGAAGCCCGCCGGGGTCGCGATCTCGGGCACCTCGGACACATCGCGGAGCGCCCGCGCGAGAGAGCGCCACTCGCCCGCGGCCTCGGACTCGTCGGCGAGGTCTTCGAAGTCGCTCCACAGCGCGAGGTGGCGGCGCGGGATGCGCGGGCCGGCCTCCCACTCGTCGAGTTCCGCGGCCTCTTCGAGCAGGTCGCGCAGACGCTGGAGCGCGGGGTGCGCGAGCGAGAACCAGGCTCCGTCGGACAGCTTGATGCGCGTCCGGCCGCGCGAGAGCGCCGTGAAGAGCGTGCCGAAGGGGATCGTGCGCCCGTCGATGACCACGACGATGCCGAGGTCGAACCAGTCGCGATCGGGCGACGGGACGGCGGTGATGGACAGCGACGGGTCGCCCCGCAGCTCGCGGAACGCGGGAACGGTCCCGCGCGTGACCACGCGCACATCGGCGAGCAGGTCGAGGGCGGGGAGCAGTCGCGTCGAGAACAGCGCGGCGTCGGCGTCGCGCAGCGTCGCGCGGGCGCGCGCCGGCAGATCGGCGTTCTCGGCCCACGCCGCTTCGAACCGCCCCGCGATCTGCGCCTCGACCCGGGGATCGCGCTCGTCGTCCAGGACGGGAGTCCCGTACGCGGCGCGGATCGGCCCCGGGTACAGCCAGTCGAGGGCGTAGTCGAGGGCGTCGTCGTCGCGGTACGTCACCGTCACCTCGAGGGTGGGCCGCGGTGGAGGGGGCGCCGGAACCCCGGCGCCGATCGCCAGCGGCACCCGACGGGCCAGCCGCGGGTACGCCTCGGCGAGGAACTCCCCCGTCTCCTCGGCGGGCACCTCGACAGACCCCGTCGTCAGCAGCGCGGGCAGCGGTGTCGGCAGCGCGACCGGTGCCAGCACGAGAGGAATCGGGTCACGGTCGATCTCGAACGCGAAGACGCCGAAGCCGCCCACGGCCCGCACGTGCGCGGCATCCGTCGTCTGCCCGTCGATCTCGACCACGGGTGAGAGCCGCAGCCCGCCGTCGCCGCTGGAGTCGACCGCGACGCGCGCCGTCGCCTCGCCGGCCAGCCGCACCGTCTGCTGCGGGTGCATCGCCACGAGCGGGATGCCGAGCCCTGCGGCCGCGCGCAGGTGCGGCCACAGCAGGGGCGAGGCGATGGTGTCGAGGGCGACGGTGTCGCTCGCGGCGACGAAGGGCCCCGTCGTGCGCATCGCCTGCGCGAGCGCGTGCAGCTCGGCGAACCAGCCCACGTGCGCCGGGTCGAAGCGGCCGCCGGATCGGCGCACCACGTCCCACGTGGCATCCGCCCGGATCCAGGTCTCGCGCGCACCGCGCACGAGTGGCCGGGCGACGAGCTGCAGGTCGTCCTGCCGGCGGGCGAGCATGCGCGGCGTCACCGGATCGACGGACCGCGCTTGCCAGTGGGACGGGTCGTACGGCGCGCGCTGGCGCATCTCGATCCCGAGGGCGAGCGCGCCGAAACCGGGCTGCTCGCCGCTGGGGAGGAGGCCGCGCCACGACGTCATGAGGAGATCCTCGCGCAGGCCACCGACATCGCGGGCGGCGGAGCGACCAGTCGGAGACGCCGCGACGCGGCCGCCGACGAGAAGTCGGGGCCGCGTCGGGTCACGCCGGAGGTGGTCAGGACGAGCGGGCGATCCGGGCGAGGACGCCGTGCACGAAGGAGCCGGAGTCGTCGGTCGAGAACTCCTTCGCCAGTTCGACGGCCTCGTCGATCGCGACCGCCGTGGGCACCTCGTCGTTGTAGAGGATCTCCCACGTGCCGATGCGCAGCAGGGCGCGGTCGACGGCGGGCATGCGCTGCAGCGACCAGTCCTTGGCGAACGTGGTGATCTGCTCGTCGATCGCGTCGCGGTTGTCGATCACGCCGTCGACGATGTCGCGGGCGTACAGCCACGACACCTGACGGTCGGGCTCGCTGGCGGCACGCTTCGCTTCGACGGCGAGCATGACGGGCAGCTCTTCGCCACGGACGTCGGCTTGGAACAGGATGTCGAGGGCGCGCTTGCGCGCCTTGGTACGGGCGCTCAAGGTCAGCTGATGCGGCCGAGGTACTCGCCGGTGCGAGTGTCGACCTTGATCTTGGTGCCGGTCTCGAGGAACAGGGGAACCTGCATCTCGTAGCCGGTCTCGACGGTGGCGGGCTTCGTGCCGGCCGACGAGCGGTCGCCCTGCAGGCCCGGCTCGGTGTACGTGACCTCGAGGATCACGGACGGGGGCAGCTCGATGTAGAGCGGGTTGCCGTTGTTGAGCGCGATCTGCACCTGCTGGTTCTCGAGCAGGAAGTTCGCGGCGTCGCCCACCGTCACCGCGCCCACGGTGATCTGGTCGTAGTCGGCGACGTCCATGAAGACGAAGCCCTCGCCGTCGTTGTAGAGGTAGGTGAAGTCGCGGCGGTCGACGTTCTCGATGTCGACCTTGGCGCCGGCGTTGAACGTCCGGTCGACGACCTTGCCGGACATGACGTTCTTCAGCTTCGTGCGGACGAACGCGCCGCCCTTTCCGGGCTTGACGTGCTGGAACTCCACGACGCTCCAGAGCTGACCGTCGATGTTCAGGACGACGCCGTTCTTGATGTCTGCAGTGGATGCCATGAGGTTCGATATTCCGTTTCGTGAGTCGGTGGGGGCGTCGCGTCGGCGCTCGCCCAGCGATCGAGTCTACGCGATGGGTGCTCAGCCGTCCGCGCGGCCGCTGATGACCTCGACGAGGAGGTCGACGGCGCGCGCGTACCCGGGGACGCCCTCGCCGATGACGTGCACGGCGGCGACGTCCTCGATGTACGAGAAGTGCCGGAAGCTCTCTCGTTCCTTGATGTTCGAGATGTGCACCTCGGCCACGGGGAGGTCGACGGATGCCAGGGCGTCGCGGAGCGCGACGGAGGTGTGCGTGTAGCCGCCGGCGTTGATCACGATGCCGGCGCAGTCGAGCCGTGCGGCGTGGATCGCGTCGATGAGGGCGCCCTCGTGGTTGCTCTGGACGGCGCGGACCTCGAGGCCGTGGCGGGCCGCCGCGTCGGCTGTGACCCGCTCGACGTCCGCGAGCGTGTCGCGTCCGTAGATCTCGGGCTGGCGCGTGCCGAGCAGGTTGAGGTTCGGCCCGTTGACGAGCAGCAGGCGGCGGGGCGTGCTCACGCGCCGACCTCTTGGTAGGCCGCGAACAGCAGGGACTCGTCGGGCGCCTGCAACACCGTCGGGCGGGCGAGGTCGTCGAGCACGATGAAGCGCAGCATGCTGCCGCGGCTCTTCTTGTCGCGCTGCATCGTCGCCTTCAGCGTCTGGAACGCTCCGGCGCGGTAGGTCGTCGGCAGCCCGAGCGACTCGAGCACCGTGCGGTGACGCTGCGCGACGTCGTCGGACAGGCGCCCGGCCAGCCGCGACAGCTCGGCGGCGAAGACCATGCCGACCGAGATCGCCGCGCCGTGGCGCCAGCGGTATCGCTCGGCGTGCTCGATGGCGTGGCCCAGGGTGTGGCCGTAGTTCAGCACCTCGCGAAGGCCCGCCTCGCGCAGATCTTCGCCGACGACGCGCGCCTTCATGTCGATCGCGAGTTCGACGCAGCGTCGGAAGCCGTCGCCGCGGGGATCGACGATGTTCTCGGGGTCGGCCTCGATGAGGTCGAGGATCTCCGGATGCCAGATGAACCCGGCCTTGACCACCTCGGCGAAGCCGGCGGTCGCTTCGTTCTTCGACAGCGTGTCGAGTAGATCGAGGTCGCACACCACCGCGACCGGCGGCCAGAACGCCCCGACGAGGTTCTTGCCCTCGGCGGTGTTGATGCCGGTCTTGCCGCCCACGGCGGCATCCACCATTCCCAGCACCGTCGTCGGCACCTGGACGAGCGCGACGCCGCGGAGCCACGTCGCCGCGACGAACCCGGCGAGATCGGTGACCGCTCCCCCGCCGAAGCCGATCACGGCATCCGTTCGGGTGAAGTCCGCTTGACCCATGACCTGCCAGCAGAACGCGGCGACCTCGACGCGCTTGCCCTGCTCGGCGTCGGGGATCTCGGCCAGCAGCACCTGCCGTTCGCTGACGAGCTGCGCGCGGAGGGACTCGGCCTGCGCTGCCAGGGTCGGCGGATGCACGATGAGCACCTTCTGCGCGTTCACGGGCAGCTTCTCGCCCAGCGAGGCCAGCACCCCGCGCCCGATCGTGATGTCGTAGCCCGGCTCGCCGGCGACGGAGATGGTGGTGGTGTCGGTCATGGGGTCTCCTGGGTCGGGACGCTCTGCGCCCACGCCACGATGTCGTCGACGACGCGGGCCAGGGGGCCCGAGGACGTGTCGAAGGTGATGTGCGCGGTGGATTCGTACAGGGGCCGGCGTTCCTCGGCGATGCGGAGCCAGCGCTCGACGGGGTCTTCGGCGTCGAGGAGCGGGCGATCGTCTCCGTGGATGCGGGATGCCACGACGTGCGGCGCGACGGTCAGCAGCACGACGCGGTGCGCGGCCAGGCGTTCACGCGTCTCGGCATCCAGCACCGCTCCCCCGCCCAGCGCCACCACGCCGCCGGCGGAGAGGGCCTCGGCCACGGCGGCGCGTTCGAGGTCGCGGAAGTGCGCCTCGCCGTGCGCCGCGAAGATCTCGGGGATCGGCCCATGGTCGCGGACGACGATCTTGTCGGTGTCGCGGAAGGGCCGGCCGAGCGCCCGCGCCACGCGACGACCGATGCTCGTCTTGCCCGCGCCCATCGGTCCGATGAGCACGAGTGCGGCGGTAGGGGCCTCAGCCGAGGTCATGCGCGAGCAGCGCCGCGTCGGAGGCGTCGGTGGTGCGCAGCGTCTCGGGCAGGTGCGCGAGGTAGGTCTCGAGGTTGCGGCGGGTCTCGGCGACGTTGTCGCCGCCGAACTTCTCCAGCACCGCGTCGGCGAGGGTGATCGCGACCATCGCTTCGGCGACGACCCCGGCGGCGGGAACCGCGCACACGTCAGAGCGCTGGTGGTGCGCGGCGGCGGTGTCACCGGTTGCGACGTCGACGGTGCGGAGCGCCTTGGGGATCGTGGCGATCGGCTTCATGCCGGCGCGGACGCGCAGCACGGTACCGGTCGACATGCCGCCCTCGGTGCCGCCCGCACGGTCGGAGGACCGGGTGATGCCGTCTCCCGTGGCGAAGAGCTCGTCGTGGGCCTGCGAGCCACGGCGCGTCGTGGTGAGGAAGCCGTCGCCGACCTCCACGCCCTTGATCGCCTGAATGCTCATGAGGGCCTGGGCGAGCTTGGCATCCAGTCGGCGGTCCCACTGCACGTGGGAGCCGAGCCCCGGCGGGAGGCCGTACGCGAGCACCTCGACGATGCCGCCGAGGGTGTCGCCGGACTTCTTCGCGTCGTCGACCTCGGCGACCATCGCGGCCGACGTTTCGGCGTGGAAGCACCGCAGCGGGTCGGCGTCGAGACGGTCGCGTCGTCGGGCACGCGCACGGGCCCGATCGAGAGCGTGTGGCTGACGAGCCGGATGCCGAGCTCGCCGAGGAACGCACGGGCGACGGCGCCGAGGGCGACGCGCGCCGCGGTCTCGCGGGCCGACGCGCGCTCGAGGATCGGGCGCGCCTCGTCGAAGCCGTACTTCTGCATGCCGACGAGGTCGGCGTGTCCGGGACGCGGACGGGTCAGCGCGGCACCGCGTCCGCGGGAGCGGTCGGAGAGCTCGACGGGTTCGGGGCTCATCACCTCGACCCACTTCGGCCACTCGGTGTTGCCGATGCGCAGCGCGATCGGGCTGCCGATCGTGAAGCCCTGCACGATGCCGGTCGACAGCGTCAGCTCGTCTTCCTCGAACTTCATGCGCGAGCCGCGGCCGTAGCCGAGCTTGCGGCGGGCCAGATCGGCACGGATCTGTGCGGGCGAGATCGGGACACCGGCCGGCATCCCCTCCATGAGGGCGACCAGTTCGGGGCCGTGGGATTCCCCGGCCGTGAGCACGCGAAGCATGGCTCTATCCTCCCATGACGGCGGTGCGCATCGCGGCGAGCACGGCGTCCTCGCGTTCCAGCGGCTCTGCGGGGTCGCCGCCGACGAACACGCGCACCTGCAGCAGGGCCTGGTGCAGCAGCATCCCGAGTCCGTTGACGGCCTGCTGCCCGGCCTCCTGCCACGCCACCGCCAGCGGGGTGGGCCAGTTCCCGTAGACGACGTCGACGAGCGGTCCCCCGACGGATGCCAGGACGCTCGCGGTGTCGCCCAGGTCGGTGCCCCCGGGGAGCGTCGCGATCGTGACGTCGGCACCATCGGGCTCGGGCGCGGCCAGCGCAGCCACGGTGACGGGGACTCCGAGCGCGTCGCCGAGCGCGACGAGCGGCGCGGCCGCCTCGGGCCGCCGCGCGCGCACCTCGATCGCTCCAGCGCCGAGACGGACGGCGGTCACGACGGCGGAGGTCGCGGTGGCTCCGGCGCCGAGGATGCGCACCCGCTCGGGCGTGTCGACCCCGATCTCGCGAAGAGCCCGGGCGAGGCCGCCCACGTCGGTGTTGAAGCCGCGGGGTCCGTCCACGGTGAACCGCAGCGTGTTCACGGCGCCGGTGAGGCGCGCGTCGTCGTCCAGGGATACCGCTGCGGCGGCTGCGACGTTCTTCAGCGGCATCGTGAGCGAGAGGCCGCGCCAGGTGGCATCCCGCTCCGCGAGGGTCGCGCCGAACTCCGCCTCCGCGACGCGCCGGCGGCCGTACTCCCAGGGCAGACCGAGCTCGCGGTACGCCGCCGCGTGCAGCAGCGGCGACCGCGAGTGGTCGATCGGGTCCCCCCAGACGGCGAGGCGGACGGGCGTCAGCATCCGCCGTCGGGGTTGGCCGCGCACCAGGCGCGCCACTGCTCGACGGCCTTCTCGTGTTCGCCGTAGGTCGACGTGAACACGGTTTCGCCGGTGTCCAGGTTGACGGTCACGAAGTACAGCCAGGGCCCGTCGACGGGCTTCATGGCGGCGTCGATCGCAAGGTCGCCCGGGTTGGAGATCGGCCCGATCGGCAGCCCGGGGTACATGTACGTGTTCCAGGGGTTGTCGTTGTTCCGGGCCTCGGTCGACGTGCTCACCGATCCGCTGCCGAGTTCGTTCGCGCCGTACTGGACGGTGGAGTCCATCTCGAGCTTGCCGAAGGTCTCCTGGTTCGAGGGCTGCAGCCGGTTCTCGATCACGCGCGAGACCTTGTAGAAGTCGTCGCGGTTGCGCGCCTCGCGCTCGATGATCGAGGCGACGGTGAGGATGCGTTCGCGGTCGGCTTCCGGGACGCCCGCGGTGTCGAGCGACTGCACCGTCCGCTGCACCATGCGCTGGATGACCTCGGTGGCGGTGACCCCCTCGTCGAAGTCGTAGGTGGCGGGGAAGATCCAGCCCTCGAGCGTCGTGGCCGGCACGCCGTACTGCGACGGATCGGCGACCGCGGCCTCGAGATCGGCGCGCGGCATGCCCAGCTGCTCCGACATCACGTCGAGGGACTGCTGCAGAGTGAGTCCCTCGCGCAGCTGCACCGAGTTGTCGAGCCGGTTGGCGGGGTCGCGGAGCGCGTCCAGGACCGCGGCCGAGGTCATCTGCTGCTGCAGCTTGTAGACGCCCGGCTGGAACGTGAACGCGACGGAGTTGTCGACCATGTACTTGTAGAGCGAGTTCGAGGCTTTCGTGACCCCCGCCTCGAAGAGCTTCGGCGACACGGATTCGCCGGTGTCGCCGGACACGATCGTGACGCGGGTCTCACCGGTGGCCATGCCCGCGTCGAAGTCGACCGGCTCACTGGTGCCGAAGAACGCCTGCACGCGCTCCCCGTAGGTGTTCCACAGGGCGATGCCTCCGACGGCGATCCCGCCGAGGATCACGAGCACGATGGCGAGGGCGATCCAGCCGCCGGTGCGCCGGCGAGGCCGGGGCGCACGGACCGCTCCGCGCACCTGGTCGGTGCTGGCGTTGCCCGCGAAGAGGTCTTCGAGGGATCCGGACGCCGGCGGTCGACCGCCGCCCGATCCTCCGGCCGCGGCGGCACCCGCGCCGACGAGCACGGGCTCGCGGTCGCGTACGGGCTGCGGTGCCGGCTCGGGCCGGGGTGTGCGCTCAGTGCGGGACTGCTCAGGACGGGTGGGCTCCCGCGGTTCGGGCTCGCGCGCGGCCTGCGGGGCCGGCGTCGGTGCGGGCTGCGTGCGCGGGGCGGCGACGGGCGCGGGGACCGCGTCGGCCTCGGTCCCGGCCGCGCGCTCGCTCGCGGCATCCGTTCCCGGGACCGCGGAGGTCGTCTCGGTCGGTGCGGTCTGGCCTCGGCGGGCTTCGCGTGCGGCACGTCGCGAGGGCGGTGCGGGCGCGTCGGTCTCGGCGTCCCCGGGGGTCGCGTCGCCCCGGGCCGTGGCATCCGCTGCTCCCGCGCGCGGGTCGGGTAGGCGACGGTACAACTCGGCGAACGGATCGGAGGGGTCGTTCTCGGGCATATCAGGCGGGCTCCTGTCCCGGTGCTACGGCGGGTCCGGCCGGGTCGCCGGACTTTCGCTCCACGTCGAGCGCCTGCTGCAGCAGGACCACAGCGGCGACTTGGTCCACAATGCTACGAGAATCCCGCTGGGAGCGCCCTGCTTGGCGCAGGACGCCGTGCGCCGACACCGTGCTGAGCCGCTCGTCCACGAGGCGCACGGTCACCGCCACGGCCGCCGCCAGCTCGGAGGCGAATCGCCGGGCGTCCGTCGTGGAGGGGGTGTCCTCGCCGCGGAGGTTCAACGGGAGCCCGACGAGGATCTCGAGCGCCTCGTACTCCGCGGCGAGGGCGGCGATCCGCCGGACGGGCTCGCCCTTGCGGGGAACCGTCTCGACCGGGAAGGCGAGCAGGCCGTCGGGATCCGACCGGGCGACGCCGACGCGGGCGCGTCCGACATCGATGCCCAGTCGGATGCCTCGGCGGAACTCCGTCACGCCGTGGTCGCCCGCACGTCCGCGACGATGCCCGCGAGGGCCTGCGGCAGGGCCGCGGCATCCGTTCCGCCGCCCTGCGCGACGTCGGGCTTGCCGCCGCCGCCGCCGCCGAGGACGCCGGCGGCGGCCTTGGCCAGCGCGCCCGCGGCGAGGCCGCGTTCACGTGCGGCGGGGTTCGTCACGACGACGACGGTCGCACGACCGCCGGAGACGCTGCCGAGGGCGACGACCGCGGGGTCCGACCCGAGGCGATCGCGCACCTGCAGAGCGAGCGAACGCACGTCGTCGGCCGCGGAGCCTTCGCCGAGCGACTGCGCGACGACCCGCACGCTGCCCACGGCCGTCGCCGACTCCACGAGCTGCGGCAGACGGTCGGACAGGGCGCGCGCCTCGAACGCCGCGATCTTCTTCTCGGCGGCCTTGAGGCTCGCCGCGAGCTCGGCGATGCGGCTGGTGAGCTGCTCGCGCGGCGTCTTCAGCGACGTCGAGAGCTGCGACACGATCGCGCGCTCGGCGGCGAGGTCGCGGAAGGCGTCGAGCCCGACGAGGGCTTCGACGCGGCGGTTGGACGCGCCCACCGACTGCTCTCCGACGAGGTTGACCAGGCCGATCTCGGCGCTGCGGGCGACGTGGGTGCCGCCGCAGAGCTCGCGCGACCAGGGTCCGCCGATGTCGACCATCCGCACGGTGTCGCCGTACTTCTCGCCGAACAGGGCCATGGCCCCCGCGGCCTTGGCCTCGTCGAGCGACATCACGCGCGTGGTGACCTCGAGGTTGTCGCGCACGGCGTTGTTGGCGATGTCCTCGATCTCGGTGCGGGTCTCGGGCGAGAGCGCCGCCCCCCAGCTGAAGTCGAAGCGCATGTACCCGGCGCGGTTGAGCGACCCGGTCTGCGTGGCGGTCTTGCCCAGGGTGTCGCGGATCGCCGCGTGGACGAGGTGCGTGGCCGAGTGCGCCTGCTGAGCGGAGTGGCGGTTCAGTGCGTCGACGACCGTCGTCGCCGGAGCGTCGACCGACACTTCGCCGGTCGTGACCTCGACGGTGTGGCTGATCAAGCCGGGTACGGGGCGCTGCACGTCGAGGACTTCGAGCTCGTAGCCCGGGCCCACGATGATGCCCTTGTCGGCGACCTGGCCGCCGGACTCGGCGTACAGCGCGGTCTCGGCGAGGATGACCTCGGCGATCTGTCCCTGCGACGCCCGATCCGTGGCACGGCCTTCGACGAGGATGCCGAGCACCTTCGACTCGGTCTCGAGGTCGGTGTAGCCGGTGAAGACCGTCTCGCCCTGGGCGCGGAACTCGCGGTATGCGCTCTGGTCGGCGATCGCGCCCTTGCGCGCGCGGGCGTCGGCCTTGGCGCGCGTGCGCTGTTCCTGCATGAGCTGGTCGAAGGCGCCACGGTCGACGGTGAGTCCCGCTTCCTCGGCGATCTCGAGCGTCAGATCGATCGGGAAGCCGTACGTGTCGTGCAGGAGGAACGCCTCCGTGCCCGAGACCGTCGTGCCGCCGCTGCCCTTGGTCTCGGCGACCGACTGGTCCAGGATCGCCGACCCGGCCGCGAGAGTGCGCAGGAACGTCTGCTCCTCGGCGATCGCGTACGCGGACAGGCGGGCGTAGTCGGCCTCGACCTCGGGGTACGACTCCTTCATCGCGTCGCGCGAGGCGGCGAACAGCTCGGGGAACGTCGGGCCCTCGACGCCGAGCAGACGCATCGAGCGGATGGCGCGGCGCATGATGCGGCGCAGGATGTAGCCGCGGCCCTCGTTCGAGGGCGTCACGCCGTCGGCCAGCAGCATGAGCGAGGAGCGCACGTGGTCGGCGACGATGCGGAGCCGCACGTCGTCCTCATGCGCCTCGGCGCCGTAGGACTTGCCCGCGAGCTTCGCCGCGAGGTCCAGGACCGGGCGCACCTGGTCGGTCTCGTACATGTTGTCGACGCCCTGCTTGATGAACGCGATGCGCTCCAGGCCCATGCCGGTGTCGATGTTCTTCGCCGGCAGTTCGCCGACGATGTCGAAGTCGTACTTCGAGCGCACGTTCGTGATCTCGTACTGCATGAACACGAGGTTCCAGATCTCGACGTAGCGGTCGTCGTCGGTGGCGGGGCCCCCGTCGATGCCGTACGCGGGACCGCGGTCGAAGAAGATCTCGGAGCACGGACCGGCGGGGCCGGGAAGGCCCGTCGACCAGTAGTTCGTGTCCTTCCCGAGGCGCTGGATGCGCTCCTCGGGCAGCGGGGTCAGCGAGCGCCACAGATCGTGCGCCTCGTCGTCTTCTTCGTACACGGTGACCCAGAGGTCCTTCGGGTCGAAGGCCAGGCCGCCGTCCTCCTCGGGGGAGGTCAGCAGCTCCCACGCGAAGCGGATCGCGTCTTCCTTGAAGTAGTCGCCGAACGACCAGTTGCCCAGCATCTGGAAGAAGGTGCCGTGACGAGGGGTCTTGCCCACTTCTTCGATGTCGTTGGTGCGGATGCACTTCTGCACGTCGGCGGCGCGGGGGTAGGGCGGGGGAACGACGCCGCTGAGGTACGGGATGAACGGCACCATGCCGGCCACCGTGAACAGCAGGGCCGGGTCGTCCGTGACGAGCGAGGCCGACGGCACGATGGTGTGGTTCTTCTTCTCGAAGTAGTCGAGGAAGCGCTGAGCGATCTCGGCGGTTTTCATGTCGGATCTTTCCGTGGGCGTGCGGATCCTCCCCCGGCGGGCGGGGCCGGATGCCGGGAGGTCAGTCGGTGGTGACGGCGTTCTTGGCCGCGGCGGCGGCGGAACCCGCGGCGTCGACGGTCGCGTCGACGGCGGAGGCTGCGACGCCCTTGGCGTCGTCGAGAATCTCGGACAGGCGCGTCTCCTGCTCGTGGTAGGCCTCGCTCATGCGGTCGGCGAACTCGCCGATGCGGGAGTCGACCTGGGCGAGCAGCTCTTGGCCGCGGGGGTCTTTGTTGACCAGGTGGGCGGCGACGAAGCCTCCGGCGATGCCCAACACGAACCAGACGAGGCTTCTCACGATCACCACTTCTT